>JAFQMR010000131.1 GCA_017396175.1 Clostridia bacterium | reverse complement strand
TTACAAATCAGCTGCTCTACCAACTGAGCTAAACCAGCGGATTGAACGTTCATTACTATATCATAAACTGTTCGTTCTGTCAAGTCACCTTTTCGCAAAAAACATCTTGTCGTGACAGAAAAAGTATGCTATGCTGTAAATGTAAGAATTTTGCGGAAGGGGCGATACCCTTGAAATTTTTAAAAACCGTGTCAGTCATTGTCGCTTTGTTGCTTGTGCTTGCCTGCGCACCGTTTTCGGCTTCGGCGAGACTTGCAGGCGGCGGACAGGCGGCAGACAGCGGGATTGTCGCTTACGGTTGCGATCTGTCTTTTTGGAACGTCGGTGGCTATTACCCCGACTATTCGCTTGTTGATTTTGAGAAATTAAAAGCGGACGGATGCGACTATGTGATTTTGCGTGTCGGCTTTGAAGGTCTTTCTACCCGTGAAAACGCGATGGATACGGCGTTTTTAACGTTATATAACGGCGCAAAAACTGCAGGGCTTGATGTCGGCGTGTATTTCTATGCCCTCGCTACCACGTATGAAGGGGCGGCAGAAGATGCGCAATGGTGTATTGATCTGTTCCGTGAGCACAATATGTCGTTTGAATATCCGATTTATTACGACGTGGAAGATCCCGGAAACGGTGCCGATCGTCCGGGGCACGGTGCTCTGACTGCCGAGGAGACGACGTCTCTTTGCCTCGGTTGGGCCGAAACTTTAGAGGCGGCGGGGTATTATCCCGGCGTATACGGTGTGTACGATACGCTGATAAAGCTTCTGCCGTCCTATACCGACAATTACGATGTGTGGTATGCCTATGTGGCGTATGTAGAGGGAACCCCTGAATTTACGCCGGACAGTATGGATCATTCGACATTCTGCGGTATGTGGCAATATTCCTGGAAAGGGTCTATGGACGGTGTGTCGGGGGAATTGGATGTCGATGTGGCCTATAAAGATTATCCGACGATCATGCGGAAAAACGGCTATAACAACATTGCGCCCGTTTGGGAATCGAGTGTCGATCTGATGCCGCGTTCTTACGGTTATTTACCGTATGTGTATAACGAGGCGGGCGAGTCAATGTCCGCGTTGTTCGCGGAAGATGGCACCGTGACACTGACTTCGGATGTAACGTCGGCGTGGGCCTGGCCTTCGGCATATATGTCCTGCTATCAGACGGTGGATCTCGATGCAACACCGCTTATTTCCGTGAAAAAAAGCGGCACCTCGCATTTTAACACGGTGCTGTCGTTTGACAGCGGTAAAGGCAAATCCGAAACCGTGTCGCTTGCAACACTGGCAAAGGAGCCGAACGGCGAATTTGCAAACGGCGAGCTGAACATCACGGTAAATATGGCGGACTATCTTCGTCAAAACGATTCTTATCCCGCCGATGGGGTTCTCAAAATTTACGGTGTCACCTACTATGTGATGGGCGCGAAGGGTGTGTACACAACACTTTCGGAAGCGGTGTTTGTTCCGTTGCCGTTTTCGCCGGAGCTTCGCTCGTCGGTCTATACGGTCGGCGAAACCGTTGTTTCGCGTATCCCTGCGCCGTTGACGGTGTCTGAGTTCTTTGCGGGGCTCGAAAGTGCAGAAGGGATCACGGTCTGTGATGCGGACGGGCAATCCCTTTCCGCGTCAGACACGGTTACGGGCGGCATGACCGCTGTTGTCACGGCAAACGGCGTGGTGCTGAAAAGCTATACACTGTCCCTGATCGGCGATGTTAACGCCGACGGCGAAGCGACAACGGTGGATGCGAGAAAGATTCTCGGCAGTCTTCTCGGCGGTAATCCGTTTGAGCCCTGGCAACAATTGTCTGCGGATTTTGACGGTGACGGTGAAGCCAATACGGCCGATGTCCGTGATTTGCTTTGCTCTGTATTACAGTAAAAAAGAGAAGGTGCGCTTTTAAACGCACCTTCTCTTTTTGTGTTCCTGTCAGCGTCCGAGGAAACGGTTCATCAACGTGTAGCCTTTTTCGATGTGATGGCCCGTTGCGGCGGTGGCTTCGGTAAAGCGCGTCGCTCCGCTGTTCACCGTTTCGGTACTGCGGTACAGCAGATAGGGGACGGCGTCGCTTGTATGCGTCTTGACGCACAGCGGCGTCGGATGATCGGGGCAGATCAGGAGCGTGTATTCGCCCAAGCTCTCCAGCTCTTCAAGAAGCGGCTGAAGTACGCGGCGGTCGATTTCTTCAAGCGAACGAACTTTGTTGTCGGCTTCGCCGCGATGACCGCATTCATCGGGAGCCTCCAGATGAATATACACAAGGTCGTGACCGTTTTTCAGCGCCTCGACGGCCGCCTCGCGTTTTCCTTCAAAATTGGTATCGATATATCCGGTGGCACCTTCTACCTCGCAAACGGTCATACCGTTCAGACGGGCAATGCCTTTTAAAAGGTCGACGGCGGATACCATCGCACCCTTGACACCGAAGCTCTCTTCAAAGTTTTTGAGCTGCGGCTTTGTGCCGTGGCCCCACAGCCAGATGGCATTCGCGGGAGCAAGTCCGCGCTCGATGCGCGAGCGGTTGACGGGATGGTCCTTCAGAAGCGCGTAGCTTTTCTCCATCATTTCAAGGAGAGGTGCGGCGTTTTCATCGGTCGGCAGATGCGAACCGATCACGTTTCCTGTGATGTCGTGAGGAGGGGTAAGCTTGCCGATGTTGCTTTTACCGTTGTGCCATACAAGGCAGTGGCGATAAGCCGTGCCGGTGTAGTAATCAAACTCGCCGCCGCCGAACGCTTCTTGTACAGTCTTGATGATTTCGTCCGCTTCGGCGGTGTGGATATCTCCTGCACAGTAGTCAAGGATGGTCTTGTCGGCGTAGACGGGATCGTCCGAGAGTGTGACAAGGTTGCAACGCATCGCAACATCGGTATCGGTCATATCGATGCCGATGTTGGCGGCTTCCAGCGGCGAACGTCCCGTATAACAATCGGCGGCGTTATAACCGAGTACCGCTAGGTTGGCGACGTCACTGCCGGGAGACAGTCCTTCGGGAACGGTTTGAACCGTGCCGAGCTCGGAGACGGCGGCCAGGCGATCCATAGTCGGCTTGTTTGCCGCTTCCATCGGTGTGCGGTTGCCGATGGCCTCGAACGGGCGGTCGGCCATACCGTCACACAATAAGACAACATATTTCATAGATCCAGAACTCCTTTCAATGAGTGCTTGTGAATTTTTAATCAGTATAACAGAAAACAATTCGAAAGGGAAGAGGGGACTCTTAAAAAAACCTTAAAAATTTGCTCATAATCCATTGCTTTTTGAGAAGGAATGGTTTATAATAGCAGAAGTTAATATGGGTAAAAGTATGGAATCTTGCTTTTGCCGACGAACGGAAAACGATCGGAAAGGATGATCACACTTGGAAGTCAGCTTTAATATCCCGACTGACCAGATGAATGAGTATTTGAAACAGCTGTTCTCGCACGGCGAATCGACCGTGGCGCTTGAGGAATCGGTGTCCCTCAGCGACGGCCTCGGTGCGTATCTCGGCGATGCGGGTATGACCGTCCTGATCGGTCTGGTGGTTGTTATCGGAACGCTGCTTGTGTTGACCGGCGTTTTCTATCTGTTCGGTTTTGTTATGAGCAGTGCGGACCGCAAAGCGAAAAAGGCGGCTGCAAAGAAAGCGGCCGAAACGGCAACGGTTTCGACTCCTGTGCAAGCGGTTGCTTCTGCTGCTCCTGCCGCTCCTGTTGTGCAGGCGGGCATCAGCGGTGAGGTCGTTGCGGCGATTGCGGCGGCAGTGGCGATGATGGCTCCCGAAGGAAAGCGTTACGCGATCAAGAGTGTGTCCCGTGCAACGGGCGGCGGTCGTTCGGCGTGGTCGGCGGCCGGTGTCGCGGACAATACGCGTCCGTTTTGATGTCACTTGAAAGG
>JAFQMR010000130.1 GCA_017396175.1 Clostridia bacterium | reverse complement strand
GAAGCCGTCCTTGATCATCTTGCCGTCCGCGTCAAAGCCGAACCAGTACGCCGTCTCGGTGATGAGGTCGTTCTTGTTGTTCACCCAGTAGACGCCGTCCACCGCGAGAGAACCGTCCTTCTGGGACAGGTAGTACTCGCCGTCAAGCTCGTTGAGGATGTTCTTCTGCACCACGCCGTCGATGGTGAAGTACAGCTTGCCGTCCTTTTCGATGATCGCCTTCGGTCCGTTGGGATCGGGGACATACATCGTGCCGTCTGCCGTGAACTCATGGTAGCCGGGTTCCACGCCGTAGTCGTTCTTCGGAACGATCAGCGTGGTGTTCTTGTACATCTTACCGCTTGCCGCGTTGAAGAAGTAGTAGTCCTCGCCGACCTTCGTGAAGCCCTTCGCCATCACATAGTCGTTGTAGTAATAGGTGTAGCCGTCCATCGTCGCAAAGCCGGTACGGACGATCTTTCCGTCGGCATCGCAATAATGCAGGCCGGCAGGGATCTCGGACTCATCGCAACCGATGTAGTGCGCGATCCAGCACTTCGCATTCTTCAGCACACGACCCATCGTGGTGGTGCAGATGATGTCGTCGCCGACCTTGATGGCGGTATCCGAGAAGATCTCGCCGTCGATGCAGAAGTAGGTGTTGCCGTCATATTCGACGTAGCCGTCGCTGGTACGCTCCAGCAGACCGGTCGTCTCGTTGAAGTGGTACCAGATGTAGGGCGCGTGGGACGCGAGGATCGTGGGCGCATCGCCGTAGGCAATGTAGCCGTTGTCCTTCGCCCAGTAGGTGCCCTCGGGAAGCTCGATGAAGCGACGCGCCTGGAGCTTGCCCGCGTAGAAGTACATCGTACCCTTGACGTTCTTCACAAACGCGCCGCGCACGAGCTTGCCGTCGTCTGCGAAGGTGTAGGTCATACCGTCAACCACCGTGACGCCCGTCGCCATTTCGAAGGTCTCGGTGTCAAAGTAGTAGTAGTCGGTGTCCACATACTGCCAACCGCTCATCAGAACGCCGTTGAACAGGTAGTAGGTCACGCCGTCGAGTTCCACCAGACCGATGCCGGTCATCGCCTCGCCGCAATGGCAGAGGAGCTGATCGCCGACGATCGCAAAGGTGTGACCCGTTGCGGGGAGATAGGTGCCCGTTTCCACGATCGAGCCGCAGTCCGCGCAGTAGGTGCGGCCTTCATAGCCCGACGTGATGCAGGTTGCTTCCACATCGTCGATCGCTTCGGGGGTGTGGGTGTGCCACTTCGCAGCCGTGTCGTTGATGTTGGTCGCCTCGGAGAGGCTGCCGCCGAAGGAGTTGGCGGTCTTATCGGCATACACCACTTCGCCCTCCACGACTTCGCAGTCGATGGTGACGATCGGGCAGTTGCCGGTCGCATAGTGGACATCCGGCGCGATCTCGTTGCCGGTGAAGTGGTCAATGGCATTCCACGACCACAGACGCACCGGAATGCTGATCAGCGTCGTGTCGAGCGAGAAGGTCGAGATCGCCGTGCTGATGCGATTGAGTTCCACATACAGGAGCTCGGAATTCGCGTTGTAGTCCAGCTCCGCTTCAAAGCCGGGAGCCACCTGCACTGCATCCAGATCCCAGGTGTTCGCATTCTGCAGCTTGAGGACTGCCGTCATCTTTTCGACGGACGCCATATCCTCTGCCTTCAGATCGATGTAGTAGATCGAGTCCACTTCCGCGGGAGCGCCGCTGTCGTTGTGACCGCCCAGCGAAACCGCCGCACCGGTACCGACCGTGAACTTGCGCTCGGCACGCGCGAGGTTACCGAGCATATCCTGCACCTCGAACACCACTACGTGTTCGCCGTTTGCCAGCGTCACATCGCCGCTTGAGAGCGTCTTGCCCGAAGCCGTCACGTTGTCGAGAGCCTTGCCGTCAACCGTAATGGTTGCCGTGTTGTAGTTGAGAGCCGCGTTATCCGCGATCGTCGCAGAGAACGCCAGCGTGTTGCTGCTGATCGCCGCGTTGTTTTCCAGCGCCAGCGCCGTATCCGCCGTTGCGTAGGTCAGGTCGCTGATCGTCGGAAGCACGCGATCGTCCACCGCCGAGCTGTAGTCCAGCGTGATATCGTCGATAAAGAAGGTCAGCTTCATCGGCGAGGTCGGCTTGACGTACGTACGCAGGAAGGACGGCGAGCGGGCGCTCGTGGTATCCGTCGGATCCGCGGTGCAAACGTAGTTGCCCGTCAGCGCCACCTTCGCATACACCCAGCGGGACTCGGGGATATCCGCCT
The DNA here is from genome assembly GCA_017396175.1 of Clostridia bacterium. Lineage (GTDB taxonomy): Bacteria > Bacillota > Clostridia > Oscillospirales > Acutalibacteraceae > RGIG1959. The sequence continues at coordinate 9,537 of JAFQMR010000130.1, read as the reverse complement.
CGGTGCAGGAGTTCAGGTTCTTCTCCGTGCCGTTGGCCGTGGTGAAGGTGAAGTGCGTCTGCACATGGTTGTAGCCGGTCGCCGTCTTCGTGAAGAACTGCGACTGGAACGCCATGCCGGCCGCACCCTCGGGGATATACAGCCACATACCGAGAGCCACGGCATTCTTGCCGTTTGCCACGTCGCGCAGAACGACGGGGCCTTCGACGTTGAACAGCACATTGTAGGTCCACTGTGCAAAGTTCGCCATCGTGTTGTCCGCGGTGAACGCCAGCGCGTAGTCGCCGTTCTTCACCTTGCCGCCGTTTTCCTTCGAGGCGACCCAAGTGTAGCCGTCAACCTCGTTGGAGCACTGACCGCCGAGCGGATCCGCACCGACCAGCGTGTTGTCCACGCCGTTCTCCGCCGACCACGCCTTCGCCTCGTCGAAGCCGACAAAGCCGTGCAGATCGTTATCTTCAAAGTCAAACAGGATTTCCGAGCCCTTACCGAAGGTGACGTTCATCGTCGCCTTCACGGTCGGATCCGCCGTGTAGACACCCGTCACCACAACGCCCGACTTCGACTCGTCGGACGAAGCCGTCAGCGTATTGCCGTCAAGCGTTGCCGCCGTATCATCCGACAGAGAGAGCGAGTAGGCACCGTCCATGCAGACCGCCCAGTCGTCCACACCGTAGGTGCAGGCAAACTCGACACTGATGCTCTTGCCGAACGGGATAACCGTGTCGGTGACCGAGAACGCAAAGACCTCGGGATGCACAACGTGAAGCACCTTTTCGCCGACCACAGCGCCGTTATACACCAGCTGAACCGTCGCGTCGCCCGTCTTGCCGCTCGACACAAACTGACCGTTCTCGACGGTGCCGAAGCTGCTGTCCGCCAGCTGCCACGTCGCGTCCGCAGGGACCTCGACGGGATAGCCGTTGGTGTCAACGCCCGCCATCGTCAGGGTCGTGTGAGAGCCCGCCGCATAGTAGTCGTATGCAGCATCCAGAACCGCGTGGTCAAAGATACCGGTCGGAACCGCATTCGACACGATGATGACCGAGTTGATGGTCGGACGCTCCGAGCCGTCGGACGGCACCGAACGCATCGTGCTGTCTTCTTCGCCCTCGCGCTTCGAAATAAACGTCGAGGAACCGCCGCCGTCGCAGTTGACCGCGTTGACGCAACCGAGAGAGAGCATCATTTCGCCCATCTCGTAGTTGGACAGACCGGTCGAGAACGGCGCGTTACGGCCGTCGACCTGGCAGAACACCAGCGTGCCGTCCGCCTTGATGCCGATCATCGAACGGGACGCGTCCGACGAAGTGCGTTCAGGGGTGGTGTAGCCGACCAACGCACCGTCCTTCACGAGCCAACCGAAGTTCGCGGAGATCGCGGTCTTCTCGTTGCCCGTCAGCGGCGTCGTCATCGCACGAAGCTCGGCGGTGCCGTCGTAGTTGATCGCCAGATAGGTCTGTGCGCCCGGATGCACGGTGGGGTCGCCCAGAACGACACCGTTCATCACCATATAGCCGTAAGGCGCGTTGGAGTCGTAGGCAAGCGCGGTGTTCATCGCGCCGACCACGTTGTAGCCGAGGACATCCTCATAGTAAGCCACCGTCTTCGACAGCTCCTTGGACGCCCACACGCTGCTGTCCGACAGGTTATCGGGATCGATCTTGTCGATGCCGTAATAGCCGGGCAGCACGTCGATCGTTTCCTCGGTGGGATCCACCTCGAAAACGTGCACAACTTTGCGGTCCGAACCCTCGCTGTTGTTCACGACGATTTCCGACTCGGTTGCACCGGGTGCAAGCGAATACTCGTTATTCGAGATAACGGTATAGTACCCGTCGGAAGCCGTGACATCAAACGACATCGCCGCAAAGGCTGAGATAGGCAGCATTGTCGCAAGCATCATAACCGCCGCAAACAACGCCACTGCTTTTCTCATGTTCATTTGCTGTTTCCTCCTTTAAAAATGTATGTACATTCGCTTTTCGCGAAGAGATACCGAAGTCATTTCAGGCGGTGAAGTTCTCCGCCGTCTGGATCTGATGCAGGATCTCGTTGACACAATCCTGAAGCGACGTCAGCGTCTGCACCTCGTCCGGCGTCCATTCGTTGCCCGCTTCAAACGTCGCAAGCTCGCTGTAAACGTCTGCCGCCTTGCCGTCGGCATCGGTCATCCGACCGAGGCGGTACCCACCGCCGCTGCCGCCGAAGGTGAACGAGAACAGCTCCGCCTCTTTCCCGTTGAGGGTCACCGAAAACCGCAGGGTATACGCCCCGACGCCGTCCGTCGTCTTTACCTCGATGCGATCATCCCAGTAGTCGGGATGCACCACCGTGAGATACGGCGTTTCGCACAGCACGGCCGTCTCGCTCACAGGTGGCATCTCGCCCTCTGTATCGGTCGGCAGCGTCGTCACCGTCGAAGCGACCGTCGTCGTACTGTCCGTAGCGGGAGCCGCTGTCTGCGGCGAGCATCCCGCCGCCGTTGCCGACAGGATCGCCCATACCGCCAAAGCGGTCAGGCACTTATACACTCGTTTATTCATCCGTTGCGTCCTCCTGTGTGCGGTATCGGATCACACGGGCGGGAACACCGCCCACGATGGCAAACGGCGGCACGTCCTTCGTGACCACCGCACCCGCCGCGAGGATCGCACCCTGCCCGACGCGTACGCCGGGCATAATCGTCACACGGTCGCCGATCCACACATCGTCGCCGATCACCACGGGCTGTTCCTCCTCAAACCCTTGATGCATCATCGGCACCGAGGTGTCGGAAAACGCGTGGTTGCGGGTAATGATCGTGCAGTCGGTCCCCATCATCACATAGTTGCCGATGGAGCAGGCGCCGTAGATCTTGGCGTTGATGCCGATCCCCGAATAATCCCCGAGAGAGACTTTATTGGAAAACACCGCGTTTTGCTCGATGTTCACCTTTTTGCCGCAGGATTTCAGCATCAGCCGTCCGCAGAAGCGGCGCAGACCCGTCTGCCCGAGGTTCAGTCCCGACCAGGAGGGCGGCATACGCTTGGCAATCGTATAATACAACAGCGAGCCGAGCTTGCGTTTGATACGGCCCATGGGGGATCACCCTTTCTCTTTGTAGATCTCCGCCGTCGGATCGAACGGCTGTAACGTTCTGTACGCCTTCATACCCGCGTGCAGATACGCCTTCGTTTTCGCTTTGGAAAATCCCGACTTGGCGGCAAAGCGTCGGATAAAGTAAAACTGCAGGAGGTGACGCTCCTGCGGGAACGCCGCCTGCAGCCACGCCCCCTTGTCAAACACGTACTTTTCGTTAAAGCCCGAAAACCACGTCGAGCTGTCCTTTCCGCATGCGCCGAGCACATAGCTGTGAGAATACACCGTCAGCCCCGCACGGAAGCAATCGCGCAGGAACAGCGAATCCTCTCCGCTTCCGTACAGCGTGCCGCCGCCGAACAGCGTGGTGAAATGCAGGTTGTGCTTCAGGACGGCCCGCCGACGGATCGCCATACGGCATCCGCCGAAGCCGAGCGCATTCCACAAATGCAGCTTCTTGACGGGATGGCGGCGGCGTTCAAACACCTCGCCGTTCTTCACCATATCGATCCCGAACAGGATCACATCCGCGTCGGGAAGCGACTCAAACGCGTCGATCACACCTTGCAGCTCGGCGTCGTAATAGACCATATCGTCATCGGCAAACAGCAGGATATCCTCTCTTGCCAGCGTCAGTGTCAGATTGCGGTTGACACCCACGCCCTTGGTCGCCGAGGAGACCATACGTGCCGCGCCGTAGTCGTGTTCTTCTTCGAGATACCCCCACTGTCCGCACTGGTTGGCGATCACGTGCGGACGGTGTACGTTCATTGTGCGGTGCAAGGACAAGTCCTGCTGCCCCATCGTCACCGCCAGCACCTCCACGTTCACGGCGCTCTCCCCTTTCGTCGGCGATCACTCCCTGCGATACGCATCAAACTCGTGATGCGTCACCTGTTTCTCCGCCGGCGGCGGGGTCATATAATCGCCGTAAAGATTTGTCAAAAATGTATCGTGATCCACGATCGCCCGAAAGGCTTGTCCCTCGAATTCCACCGTATGCGTCGTTTCAAACAACGCGCGCGGTGCGATCTCCTTCGAACCGAAATCGCCCACCAGACGTCCCGCATAGGCGGTCGTCGCAAACGGCTTTTTGCGGGCAAAACGATCCAGCTTTCGATCGATGAAGCGCCGCGTAAAGAGCTTGCTCAACAGGTAACAGCCGTAACGGAACGGTTCGTAATACCATTTACGCAGCTTGGAGGTGCGGTAGGTCGTCCAGTTCTTGCACACCTTGAGTCCGTGCCAGAACTGAAAGCGCTTGCACCGACGGACGGCGGCAGACATCGTGTCGCCGACCCCGTCCACAGGAAAAATATCCACGTAGACACCCAGCTCCGCACCGGGGGTCTGCATTCTTCTTTCAATCAACACCGTATCGGGATGACACGCCTTTGCAAACGGATAGGGATACGCCTCCCCGCATCGCTCCGCACACAGCAGACGAAACGGTACGCCCTCCTCCTCCGTGACAAGGCGGATAAAGCGGTCGTAGTCGGGACGGGGCATCATCACGTCGATGTCGTCATCCCACGGGATGAACCCCTTGTGACGCACCGCACCGATCAAGGTGCCGCCCGTCAAGCTGTAGTTGATGCCGTGCGCCTCGCACACGTCGCGGATCGCACACAGCACCTCCAGACTATAGGCTTTGATCTCGTCGATCTCCAATCGTTTTTTATCCATCATAGCTCATTCTCACCGTTGGTTCTGGCAAACTTACGGAACACCCAGCCGCGTACGGCATTGGGCATCATCACCTGTAAAAGAAAACGCTTCGTCACGTTGACGACATAGGTCGGGAAGCCGATCACGCGCTGCTTACGCATAAAGCGTTGCAGCTTAGCTTCGCTCTTGAAGTATTTCCAGCCGCCGCGACGCTTGTACATATCGGCACCGACGCGCACCCGCACCAGAATGTCGGGCAGGTTGGCAAACCGCTTATTCTTCAGGAACATCCGCACCCAAAGATAATAATCCTCATCGCAATACCAATCGAGGTAACCGCCCGCTTCCTCCACGTCGTCCCTTCGGAACATCACGGTCATCTGATTGAACGGACACCGCGTCTTGAGGTACTCGCAGATCGCCGTATGCTCCTGCGGCACCTCGCGGCGGCCGACGACCGTCTGCGGATCGTCGATAAACTCCGCAATGTTGCCGCCGACGATGGACAGCGTCGGATCCTTCTCAAATACCGCGAGCTGTTTTTCAAACCGATCCGGCTCGCACAGATCGTCGGCATCCATCAGCGCCACCAGCGGGAAACGGCAGTGCGACAGCCCCGTACGGCGCGCCTCGCCGTGTCCGACGTTTTCGGGCAGACGGATCACGCAAAATTCCGCCGTCTGCTCACAGCGGACAATTTCACGGTCCAGCGCCTCAGGAACAGGCCCGTCCACCACCAGCACGATCTCCTGCGCCTTGACGGTCTGCCCGAGGACACTGTCCACGGCATCCCGAAACCACGTGGGGTCATCCTTACCGTATACACACATTGACACCGAAAATGCTTTATTCATCCGTTTCATCCTTCGCTTCTTCGATCACCTTGCACGGTACACCGACCGCGGTCGATCCCGCCGGAATATCGGTAAGCACCAGTGAGCAGGCACCGACCGTGGCGTATTCACCGATCGTCACACCGTGCTTACCGCTCACCACGTTGCTCCGCATACCGAGGTACGCGCCTTTCTTGATCGTGATGGGCATATGCGGTTGCTTGCGACCGTGACAGGCAAAGAAGCAACCGTACGAGATCACCGCCTCGTCCTCCACCGTGAACATCGTCGGTTCCACGTCATCCAGATAGCACCGCATCCCGATGAACACGTGCTTGCCGATGCGGTAACCGCAACGGCGGTAAAAGAAAATGCGCCAGCTGTTAAACACCATATGCGGGATGATCTTGGCGCTCATCCACTTGCGGACAGCGGCCTTGACCTTCTGCCACGGAGTTTTCCGTTTTTTCATCCTCTCACATCCAACAACTCGTTTGCCTGCCGTTGCTTTTCGTCATACTCCTCGGCAGGAACCTCACCGATCCGCATCAGATAATCCCCGAGATCCTCGGCGGTATCCATCCCCTCGGTCGCAATACCGTCCCGCCGAAACACCTTGGTGACCGTGCGGAACAGGATTTTTACATCGCCCCAAAGGGTGATACGCTCAATGTATTGCAGATCGTATTCGAATTTCTGTTCCCACGTCATATTGTTGCGTCCGCTGACCTGTGCCAGCCCCGTCAGTCCTTGACGGACCGTGTGACGGCGACGTTGCGCCTCGGTCATAAACAGCATATCGCGCACAAGCTGGGGGCGCGGACCGACCAGCGCCATATCCCCAATCAGAATGTTGATCAGCTCGGGAAGCTCATCCAGTGACGTGGAACGCAAAAAGCGACCGTAGCCGTTGAGGCGCACACTGTCGGGGAGCAGGTGGCCGTTTTCGTCACGGCGGTTATCCATCGTGCGGAATTTGATCAGCTTGAAAATGCGCTCGTTCCCCGTTTTCGGATCGATCTTCCCCGGTCGGTACTGCGTGAAAAACGGATTGCCGCGCATCGCGATCGCGCCGACAACGATCAGAATCAGCAGCACGGGTGACAGGATCACCAACGCGATCAGCGCGATCAGCAGATCCAGCGCACGTTTAAAACAGTTGGCATACATACGTTATGTACCTCAAAAACAGGATTTGATGCAATCGATCACGCGTTGCTGCTCCGATGCGGACATTTTGATGTCCGACGGCAGGCACAGACCGCGACGGAACAGATCCGCCGACACCGCCGCCTCCTCCGTATACACCATATCGTACTGTGCAAACACCGGTTGCAGATGCATCGGCTTCCACAGCGGTCGGCTTTCAATGTTCTCCTCACGGAGGGCCTCCAGCACGGAGATCGGATCGACCGCACACGACGGATCGATCGTGATGCAGGACAGCCAGAAGTTCGGCTCATCCCCGTCAGCATACGGATTCATCTGCACGGGCAGATCCGCCAAGCCCGCCTTGTAGCGCTCGTAGATCGCTTTTTTTGCCGCCTTATGCTCCTCGATGTGGAGAAGCTGTCCGCGGCCGATGCCCGCACAGACGTTGCTCAGTCGATAGTTATAGCCAACCTCTTTATGCTCATACCAATATTCGTTCTCACGCGACTGGGTTGCCCAGAAAAAGGCTTTGTCGCGTGCCGCTTTATCCTTTGTCACCAGCATACCGCCACCCGAGGTGGTGATGATCTTGTTGCCGTTGAAGCTCAGGACGTTGTAATCACCGAAGGTGCCGCATTGCTGACCGCGATAGGTGGCACTGAGTGCCTCCGCCGCATCCTCGATCAGCACGGCTCCGTGCGCACGGCAGATCGCCAGAATGTCGTCCATCTTGGCGGGCGTGCCGTAAAGCTGAACAAGCATCACCGCTTTCGCCTGCGGGTAACGTTCAAACGCCTTCTCCAGTGCGACGGGATCCATATTCCACGTGTCACGTTCCGAATCCACGAACACGGGGATACCGCCCTCATAAAGCACGGCGTTGACCGTTGCCGCAAAGGTGAGGTCGGAGCAAAGCACAATGTCACCGCGCTTCACACCCGCGAGCTTCAGCGCCAGATGCAACGCCGCGGTGCCGGACACCAGCGACACGCCGTGAAGCGGCTGACCGAGATAACGGCAAACCTCCTCCTCAAAGCTGTCGCAGTTGAAGCCGAGCGGTGCTATCCAGTTTTTCTCAAAGGCTTCCCTGATGTAGCACTGTTCTTCCGTATGCATTGTCGGCGTGGACAACAGGATCGGTTGTTTCATATACAGACTCTCCAATATCAATTCAAAATGCGAAAAACGTTGCAAAAACGATTTTTGGCAACAAACCCCATACTTACACACTGTAATTTTATCATACTCGATTTTATATTGCAAGTACTTGTCGGTGTTTCCTGATAAATTCACACCTTTTCCGGTATATTCAAAAAACATATTGCTTTTTCTTACAAAAACCGATATAATCGTGTTGTATTCATACGGAAAGGACGTGTCTGAATGAAAAAATTTATGAAAGAATTCAAAGAATTTGCGATGCGCGGTAATGTTGTCGATATGGCCGTCGGTGTCATCATCGGTGCCGCCTTCAAAGCCATCGTCGATTCGCTCGTCAACGACCTGATCTCCCCCCTGCTCGGCTGTTTCCTGAACACCGATTTTTCGGAGCTGGCGATCACGATCGCTCCCGCTCAGCTCGCCGAGGACGGCACCGTTCTTACCGAAGCGGTGATGTTCCGCTGGGGTGCCTTCATCACCGCCATCATCAACTTTGTCATTATGGCGTTTGTGATCTTCCTGCTGGTCAAAGCGCTCAACAAGCTCGCCTCGCTCGGCAAGAAGGAGGAAGAACCTGCCGCTCCCACCACCAAGAAATGCCCCTTCTGCTGTTCGGAGATCGCCATTGAGGCCACGAAGTGCCCGCATTGCACCTCGGATCAGCCGACCGAAGAATAACAAGGCGTACAAAAAAGGCGCACAGGAACTTCCTGTGCGCCTTTCTTCTAAGGAGGTCATTTCCAATGGATCACCGCGAATATATCCGTTTCGTAACGGGAGCGGACACCGCCGTCCTGATGATCCACGGTGTCAACAACACACCGCGGCATTTTGACCGTCTGGTATCGCGCATCACCGACACCGTCACCGTATGCAACATTCTCCTTAAAGGACACGGCGGCACGGTGCGCGATTTTTCCAAAGCGACGATGCGTGACTGGCACGAACAGGTGTCGGGGTGGCTGACACGGTTGAGCGACACCCATCGCCGTGTGATCGTTGTCGGCTATTCGCTCGGTTCCCTTCTCACGCTTGCAAACGTCGGACGTTTTCCGTCGGTAAGCGGGCTTTTACTGCTGAATCCGCCGCTGTACCCCAAGGTCACCCCGTCGATCCTGTGGAGCAATCTGAAAGCCTGCTTCGGGATCGTCAACCGCGCCGATCCCGTGGAAGCGGCACGCTACGATTCGATCGGCACCGCTATGGAGCCGTGGCTTTGGAAGTATCTGCTGTGGATCCCGAATCTGCTGTCGCTTGTCCGCCTTGCGTCGCGCTGCCGTCCGCTTGCCGCCGCCTGCGGACGATGCTTCGTTTTGGTGTCGGCAAAGGATGAGCTGGTAAAGCCGCGCTCCCGCACCTGCTTTGAAGCAAATCCGCAAGCAGACGTCCGCGTCTTTGAGAATTCGGGACACTGCTTTTATGAGCCTGCCTTTTGGGAACACGCTGAAGCCTGTCTGGACGCCTTGCTGAAGGCGGAGGAATGATCCGTCGATTCGATGTTTGTGCAATGCGGCAGGCAGAGTCTGCCTGCCCTACGGTGTCGATTTGGGGTTTTGCGATACAGATGCGCCGCCATTGCCGATTTGATGTTTGCACACACGGCTCACGCGGACAAAGGGGTGGCCTTCTCCTCAAGGAGAAG
>JAFQMR010000129.1 GCA_017396175.1 Clostridia bacterium | reverse complement strand
TGCTTATGAAAAAATGGATCGCGATGCTGCTGTGTGCGGCGCTGCTGATCACGCCGCTGACGGGCATCACGTTTGTCAGTGCGGCATCGGCAACGTACGCCGTGGAGGCACTCGATTTTTCGGCGGGCTATGCGTCCACCGAAGACGGGACGCTTGACCTGACAGCGGTCAAGAAATACGATGCTTACGAGCAGTACAACCTGAAGTATCTGGACGAAAACACGGCGCTTTCTTCGGCGTCGGGTATTCCGTACCAGGTGTTTGATGTGGCGCTCGGCGGCAAGACGAGCGGCACGGTCGCTGTGCATTACAGCGGCTCCACCAAGGCGGGCGAGCGCATTGCGCTTCGCGCCTACAACGTGCAGTCCAAGTCGTGGGATACGCTCGGCTCCTTCAAGGGAACGGGCGAGGTCTCGGCGGATGTGAACGTCGCGACCTACAACGACGGCGGTGTGATCCACGTGGCGGCGGTGCTCGATTATGTCACCAACGGCGCGAATACGATGATCTGGTCCACCGACCCTCAGCACTACACGAAGTTTGAGGATCTGCACGAATTCTACTACACGATCTATCAATATGCCGCAGAGCAGTATGTGGCGGGCAACGTCGGCTACATCTTCACGACGGGCGACCTCGTTGACGATCTGCCGACGGCATCCATTGCACCCTATCAGTGGAAGGTCGCCGATAGGGCGATGAAGTATGTTGAAGCGGTCGGTATGCCCAACGGCCTTGTGTCGGGCAACCACGACGTCGGCACGCTCAATGCGACCGACTACACGACGACCGCTCCGAACGCGGATTATTCCCGCTTTTGGGAGACGTTCCCTGCCTCGCGCTATGAGAATGAGCGCTGGTACGGCGGCAGTCTCAACAACAACGCGTCGCACTACGACCTGATCACCGTCGGCAATGTCGACTTCATCGTGCTGTTCCTCGGCTACGGTGTGGAGGCGACCGATGAGACGATTGCATGGGCGAACGATGTCCTCAAGACCTATTCTCACCGCACCGCGATCGTCGCGACGCACCAGTATCTCGAAGCGCTGGACGCGACCTACAAGAACCGCGGTAAGCTGATCTACGATACCATCGTGGATCCCAACCCCAATGTCAAGATGGTGGTCTGCGGTCACGATGACGGCTCGCTCTGCCTTGAGAAGACCGCCTCGGACGGCCGCACGGTGTATGAGCTTCTGGCGGACTATCAGTTCGTCGAGGCGGAGGATCCCGATTTCTACGCGAACGAGCACTGGATCGGTAAGGTGTCGTCCTGCTGCGGCGACGGCTATATCCGTCTGATGACGGTGGAGGGCGATACGCTCTCGAGCATCACCTATTCGCCTGTGACGGGACGCTTCAATCCTTACGGCGATGTGGAAAATGTGTCCATTGATCTCGATTGCGGCACGCCCGACCGTACGATGGCGACCTCCCGCTTCTCGGCGGCGGTGGTCGGTGCCGCAACGACGGCAACGGATGTTGACCGCATCACGAAGACGGACGGCGCGTATTCGGCCGTGACCTATGCGACGGTGCCTGCGGCTCCCGCGGCGACCGATCCGACTGCCTGGCCGCAGGTGACCTACGGCGAGGCGGCAACCCCCTCGAATCCCTATCTGACGCACGCGGCGAAGGAAGGCCCGACGGTCGCCTTCAAGGTGGATGTGCTGGAGGCGGCGAAGCTGGGTGCCCATCCGACGCTGACGGGCAACGTGATGAACTTCGGCAACAACGCGATGAAGCTGAAGGTTGATCTTAACAGGACACCCTATCTGTATTATTCGTTTGCCGTGCCCGAGGGGGCGGCGGCCACCTTCGCGTTTATCAACGACACGACGAACGCTCCGTGGCTGACCTTTGCCGATGTGGCGAAGGGCGGCGCGACGATGAACAACGGCAGCAGCACGTGGGATGCGTGTGCGGGCTCGCAGTATTTCACGCAGAGCGTGACCGGCTGTATTGATATGCGCACCCTGACCAAAACGGCGGATGCGACCGAGTGGATCGTGCAGCAGCTGAACTTCTACAACCGCACCAACGCGAATGTCGTACTGTCGTATATGTACTTCGGTTCGGCTCCGATCGACACCATCGGTACGGTATTCGGCGATGCGGCGACTCCCGCGGACCCCGAGGCACCGCACGCGGCAAAGAAGGCTCCCGTTGTGGAGCATAAGGTGGATGTCCTCAAAGCGGTCCACCTCAATGATAATGCGATCATCTATGAGTGGGTGACCTACGGCAGCAACTCGCTCGGTCTGAAGATCGACCTTGAGAAGACGCCGTATCTCTATTACTCCTTCTCGCAGGCGGCCAATTCCAATTTCACCTTCTCGTTCTTCAACGAAAACTCCAACAACCCGTGGCTGACCTTCCTCGACGCGACGCAGGGCGGCGCAACGATGAACAACGGCAACGACAACTGGGAGTCCTATAACGGCAACGCCCGTCAGTATTTCACGGGCAGTATGACCGGCTGTATCGATATGCGTCAGTTCCTGTACGACAAGAACAAGCAGGACTGGACGGTCAATCAGGTCAGCTTCTACAACCTCAACCGCGTGCCCGTAATGGTGAACTATATGTTCTTCGGCTCGGCGGCACCGGGCGGCGATGATCAGGTGTCGGCGGATGCGGCGGCGCTGGATGCGCTTCTCGCGAAAGCGGATGCCACCTCGACGGACGGTATGGTCTCGTCGACGGTCACGGCGCTGAACCAGGCGAAGAACGTGGCACGCTATGTGGATCGCACGGATGTCAACGCGACCGCGAACGCGTACTTTGAGCTGGCCGAGGCTCTCGGCGGCCTGAAGCGCCCTGTGGCGGCGGATGCGGACGCCTCGAAGCTTACATCGCTTTGTGTGTATTCGCTCAGCCCGTCGAGCTGGGTGTGCAACGACACGCGCGGCTCCATCTCCTCGTCGAACTACATTGTCGGTGAAGCGACAAGCGCAGGCGGCCTGCGCATCAAGCGTTCGCCGAACTGCACGCACACCTGGCCGGGTATCTTGTACACGGGCTCCAATGCATCCTACAGTGTCACGCCGCACGGCGGGCTGTATCTGAATCTGGATATGGTGGCGAAGACGGGCTGGACGATCAACCTGATCGTGAACCAGTACGGCTATTCGCAGACGATCCATCTGGCGCCGGGCATCACCAACTCCTTCCACAACCATCTGGCAGACGGTTATGCGGGTGTGTATAAGGGTGCCTATGACGTGACGGAGGCGTTCGAGAGCTACGGCTTTGATGCGACCGCGCCCTTCACGGTGACGGGTATGTATGTCCTGTCGGTCGGCGGCAACTCGGATTGGAACACCTTTAACCGCATTGAGCTGATGACGGGTTCTTCCTCTTCGGCGAGCTACTATGAGCTGGAGGAGACCATCGCGCGGGCAACGGGCCTGACGCAGTCGATGTACACGGCGGCCTCCTGGTCGACCTTCTCGTCGGCGCTGACGCAGGCGAACACCGCGATGAGCACAACGGGACTGTCTCAGGCGAAGATCAACCTCGCGCAGACGCGCCTCGAAAATGCGCTGGAGGCGCTGGTGCTGACGACCTATAAGGAAGCGTCGGGCAGTGTCCTCCCCGATGACATCGGCGCGTGGATCCCCTCGAACACGAATGCGGTCCGTTCGGGCAACAGCACGGTGATCACAAATACGAACGGCACGTGGGCACAGGCGACCTACCTGTTCTCCGATGACCGCCGTGTGCGTACCGATAAGTATCAGCTGGAAGTGGATATGACCGTCGCGGACGCCGCGAACATCCTGCTTCTCGTAGACGGCGAATGGTATTCCGTCTCGTCGGCGATCACCACCAATCTCAACGGCGAGGATATGCTTGCAGGCACCTATAAGCTCAAGATCCCGATGTCGAAGATCGTCGGCTTCGCGGGCAAGGATGCGGCTGTTCTCGAAGGCATCCGCGTGTGGTCGGTCGGTGCTGTGGGTAACAATGCGGTGACACTGCGTAAGTTCAAGATCACCCCGTACTGCACGCATGTGCCCGACTACACGGTCGGTGCCTTCGGTGCGGCGGCAACACAGCCAGGCACGGCGAAGGCTCACGCGGCCGAGCACGGCCCGAACGTTGCGAAGAAGGTGGATGTGCTGGCGGCCTGCGGTCTGGATCACCCGACCTTCAGCGGTCTGACCTCCTTCGGCGATCAGAAGATGCATCTGACGGTGGACCTGACCGAGACCCCGTATCTCTACTATTCGATTGTGCAGCCCGATGATTCGACGGCAACCATCGGCATGAACAATGAAAACACCTATGCGCCGTGGTTTGTGTTCCTTGATGCTACCAAGGGCGGCGGCACGATGAACAAAGACAACGCCAACTGGGACGCTTATACGAACGGCGAGCATTACTTCAAGGGCAGCGTGACGGGTTGCGTGGATATGCGCACCCTGCTTAAGGATTCTTCGGCGACGGAATGGCGTGTCAACAACGTGACCTTCTACGCGGGCGGCTCGCGCAATGCGACGATCAGTTACATGTTCTTCGGCTCGGCACCGATCGATGACGGCTACGAGGAGCCGTCCTACAAGGCGGGCGACGTCAACTTTGACGGTGTGATCACCAGTAAGGATGCGCGTGCGGTGCTTTTGTATGTTCTCGGCAAGACCGACGAGCCGTTCACCCCTGTGCAGCAGGCGGCGGCCAACTACAACGGCGATGCGGTCCTCAATACGTCGGACGTTCGTCTGATCCTGAAAGCTTCGCTGATGTAAAACCATCACGATATAATCGGAACACACCCCGCCGCTTTCAAGGCGGCGGGGGTGAAACAAATAATCTCATCAAGAAAGAGGAATGACATATGGCTTTTTGTGTAAAATGCGGACAACCGCTCGAAGGAGCATTTTGCGGTGCCTGCGGCGCGGATAACCGCGTAGCGGAGCCGACGACGGAAACGCCCGTTGCTGCGGCAACGGTTCCTGCGGAAGCACCTGCGGCAGAGGTTCCTGCTCCCGTGGCGGAGGTTCCCGCTCCTGCGGAAGTGCCTGCTCCCGCACCCGCTCCTGCGGCGGAACCGACTCCCACCTATACGGAAGCGTTTGCGGCGGGTATGCCCGCTCCGACACCCGTGAAAAAGGGATTCCCGAAGTGG
>JAFQMR010000128.1 GCA_017396175.1 Clostridia bacterium | reverse complement strand
GTCCCATCCGCGTCACCCTGAGCGATGTTTCGGCAGATCCGTTCGACTCCGCGCGCACAGCGCGCTACGCTCAGGATGACGCCGAAACAGAGTCGAACGGGTCTCGGATGGGACGGAGTCGAATGGTTCTGCCGCGGCGGATCGGCAAGGCGGTATCTCTCCCTCCGTCTTTTGCTTCGCAAAATCCACCTCCCTCGTCAGAGGGAGGCCAGGGCAGTGATATTCACGCTGTGCGTTGAGTGATATATCGTCCTGCGGACGAAGTAAAGGAGTCCGCTTGCGCGGACGGAAATGATAAAAAGGACGGTCGAAAGACCGTCCTTTTTTATACGTTGTGTTCTTTGATGGCGCGTTCTGCGTCGCGCTTCATATCGCGGCGGGCGGCGTCCTCACGCTTGTCGTACAGCTTCTTGCCGCGGCAGACGCCGAGCTGGAGCTTGACGCGGGAGCCTTTGAAATAGAGCGACAGCGGGATGAGCGAGTAGCCCTGTTGCTTGACGATGCCGAGCAGGCGCATAATTTCGCGCTTGTGAAGAAGCAACCGCCGTACTCGCATCGGATCGCGGTTGAAGATGTTGCCCTGCTCGTAGGGGCTGATGTGCATCCCGTTGACGAACATCTCGCCGTCGATGACGGTGCACCACGAATCCTTCAGATTGACAGCGCCCTGTCGAAGAGACTTGACCTCGGTGCCCACAAGCTCGAGCCCCGCTTCCAGCGTCTCCTCGATGAAGTATTCGTGATAGGCTTTTTTGTTTTGCGCAATGGTTTTGGTGTTTTCTCGTGCCATAACGGTGTATCCCTCTTCGGCTGTCGTCAGGTCAGGTCGCTTCGTCCCTCGAGCGAACGGCGCAACGTGATCTCATCGGCATATTCCAGATCGCCGCCCACGGGAATGCCGTAGGCAAGGCGGGTGACGCGGATGTTGAAGGGGGCGAGCAGCTTGGCGATGTACATCGCGGTGGCTTCGCCCTCGACGGTGGGGTTGGTGGCCATGATCACCTCGGCAATGTCCTCGTTGGCAACACGGTAGAGCAGCTCGCGGATGCGGAGCTTGTCGGGGGTGATGCCGTCCATCGGGGAGATGGTGCCGTGGAGCACGTGGTACAGCCCGTGGTATTCGCGGGTGCGTTCAAACGCACCGACGTCCTGCGGTTCTTCGACGACGCAGACGGTGCGGCGGTCGCGTCCCTCGGCGGCGCAGACGGGGCAATGCTCGCTGTCCGCCAGGTTACAGCAGACGGTGCATTCGCGGATCTGCTCGCGGGCGTTGACGATCGCCTCAACGAGCGCGTTTGCCTCCTCGGAGGAGGCGCGGAGCAGGTGAAACGCGAGCCTCGTGGCGGACTTGTGTCCGATGGAGGGCAGGCGCTCCAGCTGTTCGATCAGGGTTTCCAGCGGAGCGGTTTGAAAAGCCATAACTCTTGTCCTCTACCGATTAAAACATACCGGGCATACCGGGCATATTGAAGCCGCCCGTGATCTGACCGAGCTCCTCGTCGGCGGTATCGGTCGCGTTGCGGATCGCCTCGTTGACGGCGGCCGTCACGAGATCGGTCAGCATTTCGACGTCATCGGGATCGACGGCTTCGGGAGCGATGGTCAGCGATTTGATCAGGTGCTTGCCGTCCACTACGGCGGTCACCATACCGCCACCGACGGTGGCGCTGTATTCGCGCTCTTCCAGCTCAGCCTGCTTTGCCTGCACGTCCTCCTGCATTTTCTGTGCCTGACGGAGCATCGCTTGCATATTGCCGGGACCTTTGCCCATGCCTTGCGGTAATTTTGCTTTCATAACGGTGTCTCTCCTTTGATGTATGAAATGAATCAACGGCGTTGAACGGGAATGCCGTGTTGTTCGCTGTTGCGAAGCAGTGCTTCGAGCGGATCGTCCGAGGGAGCGGTCGCGGCCGCCGTGTTGCTTTGCGGCGCACGGACACCGATGCGGTAGCTTCGGCCCGCGATGTCGGTGACGGCTGTTTGCAGAAGCGTTTTGTTGGAGCCCATACGCACCAACGTGCGGAAGGCGGGGTTGGCGGTGAGGATGATGACGTGCGTGTCATTCACCACGGCCGCAGAACCGTTGAGCACGCCGTAAAGCGGCGGGCAGGTCGTGCGAAGCTGTTCAAGCACCTCGCGCCACGCCGTAAAGGGACGCTCCTCCGACGGCTCGGCCGAAGCGGGGGGAGGCGTCACGGGTGCAGGCGGGGCCTCTTCGGGGACGGGCGCAGGCACAGGTACGGGGACGGGCGCGGGTTCTTCGGCGGGAGGCGGCGCGACAGGCGCGGGAGCGGCCGAGGTTGTCTGTGTCGGAAGGCCGCCTGCCGACAGACGGCGTACCGCCGCCTCCAGCGCGTCGATGCGCTGAAGCAGGGCGTCCGTCGAGTTGTCGAGCGTCGGGTTGCACAGCCGCAGGGCCGCCATTTCGGTTTCCAAGCGGCGGTCGGCACCCGTCTGGAGCTTACGGCACGCCTCCTGCAGCGTGTTCATCGCGTACAGCACGGCGGCCAGCTCATACTGTGCCGCTTCTCCCTGCAGGCGTTGCAGCTCGTCGGCGGTGGACACGATGATGTCCCCGGGACGCGCCACGCTCTTGCAGAGCATCAGCTCACGGTAAAACTGCAACCATTCGGTGCACAGCCGCGTCATATCCTGCGACGCGTTATACAAGGTATCGATGAGGGCGAGTGCCGCACCGCTGTCGTGCAGGCGCACCGCCTCGGATAAGCGGTAAAGATGCTCGCGTCCCGCAAGCCCCGTGGCGGCGGCGACCACCTCGACGGTGATGTCGCGGGAACGGGACAGGCATTGGTCGGTCAGCGACAGCGCATCGCGCATCGCACCGTCCGCCAGACGGCTGAGCAGCATCGCCGCTTCCTCGGTGAGGGTGAAGTGTTCGCCTTGTGCTACCGTTTGCAGGCGGGCGGCGATCGCTTCGGGGGCGATGCGGGAAAAATCAAAGCGCTGGCAACGCGACAGGATGGTCGCGGGAAGCTTATGCGCTTCGGTGGTCGCGAGAATAAAGATGACGTGGGGAGGCGGCTCCTCGAGCGTCTTGAGAAGCGCATTGAACGCGCCGTCGGAGAGCATATGCACCTCGTCGATGATATAGACACGGTATTTGGCGACGGCGGGGGTAAAGTTCACCGCCTCGCGCAACTCGCGGATGCTGTCAACGCCGTTGTTGGAGGCGGCGTCGATCTCGACGACATCGAGAATGGAGCCGTCGTCGATGCCGCGGCAGTTGTCGCATTGGTTGCAGGGATCCCCGTCGACGGGCGACAGGCAGTTGACCGCCTTCGACAGGATCTTTGCGCAGGAGGTCTTACCCGTGCCGCGCGAGCCGATAAACAGGTAGGCGTGGGCGGGACGTCCGTCGCGGATCTCGTTTTTTAACGCGGCCACGATATGGTCCTGTCCGCTCACGTCGGAAAAGGTTTTCGGACGCCATTTGCGGTATAACACCTGATAGGTCATCCCGACTCCTCCTTTGAAAAAATAAAAATGCGCGTGCCTTCGGGTATACGAACGGACAGGTTCCCTGCGGCGCACGGAAAGCGACCGCTTAATGCTGCTCGGTTCCCCGCCTGACATGGTTCACGGCGTCCCGTCGCACAGGACCCATCCGCCCGTATGCCCCAAAGCACGCGGCGTTCAATCTTTAGTATACACCATTGACGGCGGTTTGGCAAGGGGTTTTTCGAAAATTCAGCACGGAGAGAGAAGCGCTTCGGCATAGCCTTCGCGGAACGACGCGTGATTTTTGCTGTAAAAAACGCGGGATGCCCGAAAGGACGTCCCGCGTTTACGGTTTAAAACAAATTCATCAGCACCTGCGAGGCGATGACCACCGCGATGAGCGCGATGGGATAGGTCGCGGCGTAGGCAGAGGCGACGTTTTCCGTGCCCGATACGCTGATGAGCGTGCCGAGGGCGGGGGTGGAGGTCATACCGCCCGTCAGCGAGCCGAGGTTGTTGAGCAGGCTGAGCTTCAGCACGTACTTCGCGAACAGATAGCCGATCACCATCGGTACGACGGTGATAACGACGCCGAACACGAAATACACGGGGTTGAAGATCGCGACGAAGGTCGCACCGCAGGACACGCCCGCGCCGATCAGGAACAGCATCAGGCCGAGCTCACGGAACACCTTGAGCGTCTGCTCCTTCGGGAGGATCGAAATGCGTCCGATGCGCCCGAAGTGGCCGAAGATCAGCGACACAAACATACAGCCGCCCGTCGTCGTCAGCGAGAAGGAGCCGAACGCGATCTTACCGACGAATACACCGAGCAGAGCGGCGAGCATAAACGGCATAAAGCCGAAATGATCCATATCGATGAGCTTGCCCGTATAGGCAGGTCTTTGGCTGTCCTGCGCGACCGCAACGAGCGCCTCGCGTTCTTGTTTCATATCCGCCTTGACGAGCTTCGGGATCAGCTGAACAAACAGCACCACACCGACCACGCCGAAGATGTAGGCAATGCCGTAGCCCGCCGACACCGCACCCTCCATCGCTTCGCCCGCCGCTTCCTTGGCGGCGGTGAAGGCGGGGGTGGAGGTCAAAGCACCCGACATCAGACCGACCGTGACAGCGGTCAGCTCCTCGGGACTGCCGCCGAGATGCATCAGGTTACCGATGCCGATACAGCCCGCCGTCGTGAGCGCACCCGCCGTGATGATGATCAAGCCGAGCAGGACGTACGACTTGAAATGGCGCTTCAGGTTGCCGAAGAAGCGGGGGCCGGCGATGAAGCCGACCGCCGTGACGAACAGGATGAGTCCCAGCGTCTCGACGACCTTCAGCAGGTCCTTCAGCGCACCCGCTTCGGGAAACTGCGCCTGCAAGGTCGGGTACAGCAGACAGCCGAACAGCAAGGCCACAAGAAACACGCCCGCTGTTTCGAGCGCCACGCCCTTGACGGTGATGCGTCCGATGGCGTAGCCGACCGCCGCGATCGCGAGCAGGCAGAACATAAAGAAGGTAACCCCTGTCAGCGACAGGGCACCGCCGAACAATTCCATAGTGAAATCCCCTCTCAGAAAGCCGGTTGCTTGGTGTAATTCGGGAGCAGCTTCGGGGAGACCGCGTCCGTTTGAATGCCCGCTTGTTCCAGTGTCTGCTCAAAGGCGGTGACATGGGACAGCGTCAGCGCACCGACCGTCGTGTGCTTCGCGCAGGCGGCCGCGTGTTGTCCCGCACTGCGTCCGAAGACGATGATGTCCAGCAGGGAGTTGCCCATCAGGCGGTTTTTGCCGTGGATGCCGCCGACGGCTTCGCCCGCGACGAACAGGTTTTCGACGTTCGGCGTCATCCCGTCGGGGGTGATGTCGAGACCGCCGTTCTGGTAATGCAGTGTCGGGTAGACGAGGATCGGCTCCTTGCGGATGTCGATGCCGTATTTTTCAAACATACGCATCATCGCGGGGATGCGCGCTTCGATGGTGCCCTCGCCGCCGATCTGCTCGATCATCGGTGTGTCGAGCCACACCGCTTCGCCGTTGCCCGTCGACAGGCCGCCGTCGCGGTCGGCGCATTCGCGGATGATGGAGGCGGCGGTCACGTCGCGCGTCTCGAGCGGGTGCATAAACACCTCGCCGCGCTTGTTGACGAGCTTGGCACCCAGCGAGCGCACCTTTTCGGTGACGAGCGCACCGAAGATCTGGTCGGGAAACGCGGCACCCGTCGGGTGGTATTGCAGGGTTTCGGCGTAGAGGAGCTTGGCGCCTGCGCGGTAGCCGAGCACCAGGCCGTCCGCCGTCGCGCCGTAATGGTTGGAGGTGGGGAAGCCTTGGTAGTGCATCCGTCCCGCACCGCCCGTCGCGAGAATGACGGTCTTCGCCTTTGCAACGAGAAGCTCCTTCGTTTCCATATTCATCAGGACGGCACCCGCCGCCTTGCCGCTGTCGTCGAGGATCAGCTCGATCGCCGCCGTGAAATCCACCACGGGAATGCGGCGGTTCAGCACCTCGTCGCGCAGGGTGCGCATAATTTCGGCGCCCGAATAGTCCTTCGCCGCGTGCATACGCTTGCGGGAGGTTCCGCCGCCGTGGGTGGTGATCATATTGCCGTCGGCATCCTTGTCAAACTCCACGCCGAGCGAGGAGAGCCACTGAATGGCTTCGGGCGCGTCGCACACGAGCTTCGACAGCAGCTCGCGCTTGGCGGCAAAGTGGCCGCCGCCGAACGCGTCGACAAAGTGGATGGCGGGCGAATCGTTCGGCTTGTCGGCCGCCTGAATGCCGCCCTCGGCCATCATCGTGTTGGCGTCACCGATGCGAAGCTTCGTGACGATCATGACGTTTGCTCCCGCCGCGTGGGCTTCGATCGCCGCCGAAGCACCCGCACCGCCGCCGCCGATGACCAGCACGTCCACGTCGTAGGCGGGTGTTGTGAGGTCGACGCTTTGTTCGGTGATGCGGCTGTGCGCCTGCAGCAGCTCGCACAGCTCGTGCGGGACGCGGTCGCCCGCGTTGGGGCCGACCGTCAGCACCGAAAATTCCTCGGTTTTATAGTCGGGGTGATACGCCGCGAGGAGGCGCTCCTTTTCCTCGGCGGTCATACGGGCGGGATCGAGCGCGATGTTCTGCGCACGTGCCGCCTCGACGGCCGCTAACGAGTCCCGAAATTGCTCGGAATACATAGGCGAATCCTCCTTACTTTTCAATATCGCGGTGGTTGTAGAGTTCCTTCAGTTCCTCGACGGGCTTTTGCATCAGCGCCTCGATCAGGTCGGTAAACGCACCGTCCTTGATCTCGCGCACGCGGTCTTCAAGGTGACCGCAGCCGGGGGCGAGGTACTTGCCGTTGATGCGGCGGGCGAGCATCGCCACCTGCGGGTGGGAGATGCCGGCGGGACAACGCGATGAGCAGACACCGCACATCACGCAGTCGAAGGATTCCTCCGCGCACTTTTCAAACTCGCCGCGCTGGGCGTAGGCGATGTATTGCATCACGTTGAGGCCCTGTGTACAGCTCTTGGTGCAGGCGTTACAGCCGATGCAGGCGTAGATCTCGGGATAAAGCTGCATCATCACCGCCTCGGTCGTGCCGACCGTTTCGATGTCGTAGCCTTCTTTTACAAGCGGGAAGAACGGCAGGGTGGCAATATACATATTGTCCTCGACCGTTGTCTGGCAGGCAAGGCACGCCTTGAGCTCCTTGTCGCCCTTGATGCGGTAGATGGTGGCGCACGCGCCGCAGAAGCCGTTGCGGCAACCGCATCCGCGCACCAGCTGATAGCCCGCGTATTCCATCGCCGTCATGATCGTCAGGTTGGCGGGGACGCGGTACTGTTTTCCGAAAAGGAAGATGGTTACCATTGATTCCATACTCGCTTCCTCCTTTTAATATTCGTCGGGCAGCTCGTCGAGCTCGTCACAGCGAAACACGGGGCCGTCCTTGCAGACATATTTGGAGCCGACGTTGCAGCGTCCGCACTTGCCGATGCCGCATTTCATACGCAGCTCGAGCGTGGTGTAGACGGAGGTCTTGTCAAAGCCCATCGCGATCAGCTCTTCGAGCGTGAACTTGATCATAACGGGCGGGCCGCACAGCACCACCGTCTTGTCGGTGGCAAAGCCGAGCTCTTTGACAAAGGACGGGACAAAGCCGACGTGACCGCTCCAGCCGACCTCTTCGCGGTCGATGGTGAGATGCACGTTGACACCGCTGTCGGTTTCCCAGTCGGTGAGGATCTCGTCATAGTCGAGCAGATCCGCCTTACTGCGCGAGCCGTAGACAATGTCGATCTTGCCGTAGCGGTCGCGGTAGTGGCGGCAGTAGTTGATGACGGAGCGCAGGGGAGCAAGTCCCACACCGCCCGCGATAAACAGCAGATCCCGTCCTGCGAACACGTCGTCGACGGGGAAGGGGTTGCCGTAGGGGCCGCGGATGGTGATCTGCTGACCGACCTCCGCCTGATGGAGCCAGTCGGTCACACAGCCGCACTTTTTGATGGAGAATTCCATATACTCCGTATTGGTGGGAGAGGAGGTGATGGAAAACATCGCCTCTCCGACGCCGGGAACGGACAGCATCGCGCATTGTCCCGGGCGGTGATCAAACGCCTTCTTGCCGTCGGGCGTGACGACGCGGAAGGTCTTGATATCGGGGGTGTCGATGCGCACGTCGGTGATGACGCCGACCTGCGGGATCAACGAGTCGGGTTGAAAGCTCATCGTGCGTCACCTCCCAGCGTGTTCATGACGGTGGCAATGTTCATCGAGATGGGGCATTTTGCAAGGCACCGTCCGCATCCGACACAGCTGAACAGGCCGTCGTTGTTTTCGGGGTAATACACGAGCTTGTGCATAAACCGTTGACGGAAGCGTTCCTTCTGCGTCAGGCGGGGATTGCCGTGCGCCATCTTGGTGAAATCGGAATACATACACGAGTCCCAGCAACGGTAACGCACCACGCCGTGACCGGTGTCAAAGTCTTTGATGTCGTAGCATTGGCAGGTGGGGCACACAAAGGTGCACGTACCGCATCCGAGACAGCTTTGCGACAGGGTATCCCACGCGGGGTGATCGAAAAACGCC
The DNA here is from genome assembly GCA_017396175.1 of Clostridia bacterium. GTDB lineage: Bacteria > Bacillota > Clostridia > Oscillospirales > Acutalibacteraceae > RGIG1959. The sequence goes on along the minus strand of JAFQMR010000128.1, from coordinate 3,678 downwards.
TCGGTTTTACCGCCGCCGAACGCGTCCGCCCTGAGCGAATGAAGCGGCAGGCGGGAGAGAAGCGCCGCGGTTTGCGCGCGCTGAGCGGTCACCGCCGTATCGTCCGCGTCCTCAAGGAAGCCGTCGAGCGCCGCAAGAAAGCGTTCGCCCTGTTCGGTGGCGGCCTGCCAGTACACGTGGTCTTCGGTCTTCCATACGGTCACATCGCCGCACAGGGCGGTGGGATCGATGCCGAACGTGCCGCAGAAGCAGGTTTCGGTCGGACGGGAGCAGGCCGCCGTCACGATCAGTGCGTGGTTGCGGCGGGCGGCGTAGAAGCTGTCGACGGGTTCCGACAGGAACACGCGGTCGAGCACCTCGATCGCCTTCACGTCGCAGGGACGCACGCCGAACACAACGAAGTCCTCCTGCTCACGGCGGATGTCGAGCACCTCGACGGTCTTACCTGCCGTTTTGAACGCGACGAGATCCTCTGTCTGCGGGAAAAAGAGATCCTTCGGGCCGCGGGCGGTGTTGCAGGCGCCGCTCCAGTCGGCACCCTCGAACCAACGGGTGAACAGCGCGTCCCCCTTGTCGGTGTCGACGGGGAGATACAGCGGGGTGGCCTCCGCAACGGCGCGGAGCAGGTCGGGCATGACGGACAAAGCACATTTACGCATCGTCGCCCCTCCTTACCACCGTTTCCGCCTCGGGATCGTCCAAGGTGAAATCGACCAGCGGGGCGCGGGTACCGACCTCGGCGCCCGCCTGATATACCCCGTAGTTTTCGTTGATCTCTTTGATGAATTTGCGGTTGAGCAGATGAAGCGGAATGCCCTGCGGGCAGACGCGCGAGCACTCGCCGCAATCGGTACAGCGTCCCGCCACGTGCAGGGCGCGGATGATATGGAACAGCTTTTCCTCAAACTCGTTTGAGGCTGCCTTGTTTTCGACACCCGACGACGGGTTGCCGAATACGCACTGCTCACAGGTGCAGGCAGGGCAGACATCGCGGCAGGCGTTGCAACGGATGCAACGCGACAGCTCCTTTTGCCAGAACGCGAAGCGCTCGTCGGGCGACATCGCCTCGATGGCGGCCACCTCGTCAAAGCGGGCGCTGTCCTGCACCTCGCCCTCCTCGCCGAGCAGGAGATCGTACGCTGCGTGACGGCGGCTCTTGCAGGTGAGGCAACGTTCCTCCAGCAGGTCGGCGACGGCAAGCGTCCGCGTGCCGTCGTACAGCGTTTCGACCGACAGGGTGTCTCCCTCGGCCGTGACTGACAGGATGCCGTCGGCCTGCGCCTTCAGCTTGCGCGGATCGGCCATGCCGTTGCACGGCACACCGACAACAAAGACGCGCTCACGTTCAAAGCGGTGCTCCGTCAGAAGCTGGTTGAAGCTGTAGGTGTCGCACGGCTTGAGGAAGACGAGAAGGCGTCCCTCAAGACGGCGGGTATGCTTGATAAGATATTTCGAAAGGTTCGCGCCGCAGAAATCGTTCCAGACAAAGGCGGTGCGAAGCGTGTCGGGATCGGAGAACAGCGTCGGGGTTGCCTCGTAATCAAAGGTGCCGCGGCTCCAGCCGAGCACGTGGGACACGGTGCCGTCTGCGAGCTTTTCGAGCGCCGTGTCGAGCAGGTCTTGTCGTGTTACGCTTTGCATCGCAGATCCTCCAATCGTTTGTTTTCGCCGAGCGCTGTCACCGTCTGCACAAAGTCGTTCATCGTGGCGGCGAATTTGGCACCCTCGGCGGCGGATACCCATTCCACGCGGGTGCGCTCGCGCTCGATGCCGAGGTAATCCAGCATCGAGAACAGCATCGCCATACGGCGGCGGGTGTAGTAGTTGCCCGAGGTGTAGTGGCAATCACCGGGGTGACAGCCGCACAGGATCACGCCGTCCGCGCCGCGCTGGAACGCGCGCAGGATAAACGTCGGGTTGACGCGGCAGGAGCAGGGCACGCGGATGATTTTGACCTCGGCGGGGTAGTTCAGGCGGTTGTTGCCCGCCAGATCCGCGCCCGCATAGGAGCACCAGTTGCAGCAGAATGCCACGATCAGGGGCTTAAATTCCTTTACTTGCACAGCGCATCCACCTCCGCGAGAATCTGAGTATTCAAAAAGCCGTTCAGGTCCATCGCGCCCGACGGGCACGCGACCGTACAGCAGCCGCAGCCTTGGCAGACGGCGGGGTTGACCGACGCGACACGGCGTGTAGCCGTCGTGCGGTCGGGCATACGGAATTCCTTATCGACGTAGGTGATCGCACCGTAGGGGCAGACGTTCGCGCAGGACGAACAGCCGTTGCACATCCACTCATCCGACTTGGCGACACAGGGGTTGCCCGTCAGGGTATCCTTCGCGAGCAGGCCGATCACCTTCGAAGCCGCCGCGCCCGCCTGGGACACCGTTTCGGGGATGTCCTTCGGGCCTTGGCACGCACCCGACAGGAACACGCCCGCCGTAGGGCTTTCCACGGGGCGGAGCTTCGGGTGGGCTTCGGTGAAGAAGTCGTTCGTATCCATCGAGGCGGTCAGCATTGTGCCGAGCGGGCGTGCCGAACGATCGGGCTCAATGGCGGCGGCCAGCACGACAAGATCCGCGTCGATATGAAGCTGTTTGTTTTGCAGGAGGTCGGAGGCCTGCACCTTGAGCTTGCCGCCCTCGGGGGTGACCTTGCCGACCGTACCCTTGATGTACTTCACGCCGTATTCCTCGACGGCACGGCGGTAGAATTCGTCAAAGTTTTTGCCGGGGGTACGCACGTCGATATAGAACACGTATACCTCGACGTCGGGGTATTTATCCCGCACCAGCATCGCGTGCTTCGCCGTATACATACAGCAGATCTTGGAGCAGTATTCCTTGCCCTTTTCGGCACACGCCGCACAGCGCGAGCCGACGCATTGCACGAACACGATGGTGTGCGGGTGCTCGCCGTCGGAGGGACGCAGGAGCTTGCCCGCCGTCGGGCCGGCGGCGTTCGTCAGGCGCTCAAACTCGAGCGAGGTGATGACGTCCTTCGATTGGCTGTAGGCGTATTCGTCGAATTTTTCGAGCGAAATGGGGTTGTAGCCCGTGGCGACCACGATCGCGCCGTAGCGCTCGGTCACGAAGGAATCCTGCTGGGTGTAGTCGATCGCCTTCGCCTCGCAGACGCGGGCGCACAGACCGCATTTGCCGTTTTTGAGCATATTGCAGTGGGCGGGATCGATGGTCGCGACCTTCGGCACCGCCTGCGCAAACGGGATGTACACGGCGGGACGGTTGTCCATCCCGAGGTTGAATTCGTTGGGGACCTTTTTCATCGGGCACTTTTCCACACACGCGCCGCATCCCGTGCAAAGCTCCTCGTTGACATACCGCGCCTTGCGGCGGATGGTCACGTCAAAGTTGCCGACAAAGCCCTTGACCTCCTCGATCTCGCTGAAGGCGAAGAGGCGGATGTTGTCGTGCTGGGACACGTCCACCATTTTCGGGGTGAGGATGCACGCCGCACAGTCGAGCGTCGGGAACGTCTTGTCGAGCTGTGCCATCTTACCGCCGATGGTCGGCTCTTTTTCGACGATATCGACCTGAAAGCCGGCGTCCGCAATGTCGAGGGCGGTCTGGATGCCAGATGCAAAAGTATCTCCAAGAGCTAAGATGATCGCAGAGACACTTGGTGTTGACCCAACTCAGGCAGCTCCAACAGGTCCAT
>JAFQMR010000012.1 GCA_017396175.1 Clostridia bacterium | reverse complement strand
TCGCTGTCGTGCCGCACCGCCCGATTTGATGTCTGCACCCATCCCCTTGCCTCCCCCTTGGGGGGAGGGGGCAAAACCGCAGGTTTTGACGGAGAGGGTTCCCGCCGCACCGCCGATTTGCGGTTTGCGCGAACGCGGCGGGAGCGAGCCCCCGCCCTACGATGCCGATTCAAATTTCCACGCAAAAAGGACGGTCTTTCGACCGTCCTTTTTATCATTCCCGTCCGCGAAGCGGACACCGAAATTCTTCATGGCCCTTACATCGTCAGCATTTGCTCGACCGTGACCGTGTGGCGATAGGCATCCTGTGCCTTCACTCGAATATCCACCGAAACAATGAACTTGTAGCCTTCGTCGGTCTTCATCACAGTCCTGCTCGGCTCCCCGATATACTCAAAGGGGAACGCCTTCGCCTGTGCTTTTGCCCCTTCCGTGAGCAGACGCTCTACCTCCGCTTCGTCGGGGAGTGCCTTTTGCAACGCATCGCGCTCCTCCTCCGGGATGGACGCGTAGGGGTTATCGGGTGAAAACACAAAGCTGTGCAGACGCCCGTAGGAATCAAACATCACCGTTGTCGAGGTGTTAAAATACCATCCGTTTCCCAGCACCATATCATAATGCATCACATAGGCATACGGGTCATACGATGTATCGACCTCTTCCCGCTCGTGCCACGACACCAGGTCGTATTGCTCGTATTGCGGCTGATAGCGCTCCATATAGGCCTGCGCAAGGTGCAGGATCTCTTCTTTGGTGATATCGGCAGGCGGAGCCTCCGGTGACTCCTCGTAGTAAAACGAGATCGAATACAGGCTTCCCGTTTTGGCATCAAAAAAATAGGAGCCGCCGCGGTCATCGGAATAGGTATGCTGCCTGGAACGCCCCGATTGCCAGCTTCCCTCGTAGGTCAGCTGTCGCTCTTCGTCCCACTCAAACAGGCCGAAAAAGGACGGCTCGCGCAGCTCTGCCACCGAGCTGCGGGCAGGCAGACGCACCGTGCATTTTTCCGGAGCGTCACTGTCAAAGAGGTAATACTTGCCGTCATAAGCAGCCTCACGGGCGGCAGACTGTGCAAACAAGCCCCCGCCGAGCACCACCGCCGCACAGGTCAGCACCACGCCGACGATCATCGCTGTTTTTTTGATATTCATCATAAAACCTCCTTTTTCAGCGCACGGTATCCTCCGTCTATATCCTACATCGTCCCGCTGAAAAAAGCAAGGCCTCCTTGTTATTCTGATTTTTTTGCCGACTCAGGGATAAAGATACAAGTAGGGCTCTCCGCTCGGCGACGCATTGTTTGCGGCGTATCGTCCGTCAAATTTTGTCACCTGCGTTGCTCCCGTTTGCAGAGAAAACAGCTCTTTATACTCCTCGGCCGTGCGCGGCTTATAATCCCGAAGCAGTGCCACAATATCCGATGACAGCACGCGCTTTCCGTAAGATGCCGAGAGATGATACCGACCGTCCGCATCAAAGAAATACTTGCAGAAATAGCCGTCTGCAAGCTCGTACACCGTTCCCTCCCCGTGCGCGGAGTCGGTTATGCCCTCCTTCAAAAACAGCAACACACGGTTTCCCTCTTCCATCCGCAAGCCGCCATCCGGCGTGCCGTACTCCTCGGTATTCGCCGTATCCTTATACAGCACGATCTCGTGCACCGAGATCTCGTCTTTGCATCGCACCGCGCCGTGCAAAACCTCTTTGACCGACAGCCGTACATGGGACACAAAAGCGTTTTCGATCTCCACACTCTTCACATCCGCAACGACCACGGCCTCGGACTTTGCCAACACATCCTGCGTAGATAACGGGAACAGACACAGCTGGGACGAAAGCGGTTCGGTAAGCTCCGAGGCTTGCACATTGCAGGTCGGATAGACCACTGCCGCATCGGTTTGTGTGAATGTCCAGACATACAAGCCGCCACCGAGCACCACCGCCGCACAGGCGGCCGCCGCGACCAGTACACCTCTTTGCCGCAGGGCTGCCGTCTTGCGGGCACAGGGACGCGGCATCTGTACATAACGGTCGTCCACCTCGCCGAAGGCGAGCATCAGATCCATGGCCGTCATAGCTCCACTCCTTCCTTTTGTAACACGGTCTTTAATTTCTTGCGGGTACGGTGCAGGATCACCTTGACATTCCCCTCGCGCAATCCGAGAGAGGCGGCGATCTCGGCGATCGATTCCATATGCCAGCATCGCCTGATCAGCACCCACCGTGCCTCGGCAGGCAATGAATCCAGAAAGCGCTCCAGCACGGCCTTCAGCTCGCGAAGCTCCACCTCCCGCGCCATATCCTGCCGCGACGGCAGACACTCCTCCAGCTCGCTGAGCACCGCCGTTGCTTCCCCGCCGCCCCGTTTTTTCGTCTGCATCGCCTCATAGCGGTGCAACGACAGATTCCGTGTCAGCCGCCCGAGATAGGTGCGCAGGCATTGCGGCTGATGCGGCGGGATGCTGTTCCACGCGGCGAGGTATGTATCGTTGACACATTCCTCTACATCGTGCTCGTCCGTAAGCGCCCGACACGCCACCGCCTTGCAGTACGGGCCGTACTTCGCGGCCGTCTCCCTGACAGCCGCTTCCGAGCGCTCGTTAAACAACGCGAGGATCTCTGCGTCCTCCAAGATGACCACCTCCCTTGCTCCGAAGACTGCACCCTTCCCTTTCTATACTACGGAAACCGCACAAAAGGTTACAGGTCTTATGCTAAAAAATCCCCGTCCGCAAAGCAGACGGGGATTTTATGTTGATGAGTTTGAGCAGAAACTTATTTCACCAGCTCGATGATCGCCATCTCGGCAGCGTCGCCGCGACGGGCACCGGTCTTGATGATGCGGGTATAACCGCCGTTGCGCTCCGCATAGGTCGGGGCGATTTCGTCAAACAGTTTCTTGCAGACGCTCTCCTTGGTCACAAACGCCATAACCTGGCGCTTGTTGGCAAGCGTGGGCTCCTTAGCAATCGTGATCATCTTCTCGGTCATCGAACGCACTTCCTTCGCACGGGTCACCGTGGTCTCGATGCGGCCGTTCTCGAGCAAAAACGTCACCATAGCCCGCAGCATAGCCAAACGCGATGCGGTAGGTCTGCCAAGCTTTCTCGTTCCGGGCATTTGAATTCACTCCTTATCCATTACTCTTCGTCTTGACGCAGGCTGGAGCCGAGCGAAGCGAGCTTGTTAATCACTTCGTCGAGCGATTTGCGGCCGAGGTTTCTCACACGCATCATATCCTCTTCCGATTTGGAAATGAGGTCTCCGACGGTGCTGATGCCGGCACGCTTCAGGCAGTTGAAGGAACGAACCGAGAGCTCCAGCTCTTCGATCGTCATGTCGAGGATCTTATCCTGCGCATTGTCATCCTTCACGACCATAATGGAATCGCCTGCATAGGCTTCCGAGGACAGATCGACAAACAGATTCAAGTGCTCGGTGAGCACCTTCGCGCCGAGCGCGACCGCTTCCTTCGCGGAAATCGTGCCGTTCGTCCAAACTTCGAGCGTCAGCTTATCATAATCGGTGATCTGACCGACGCGGGTATTTTCTACCGTGTAGTTCACCTTCGAAACCGGGGTGTAGATCGAGTCAACGGGGATCACGCCGATCACGGGAGAGAGCAACTGCTTGTTGCGCTCTGCCGGAACATAGCCGCGGCCCTTGTCGAGACCGATCTCCATGCGAAGTGTCGCACCGTCACCAAGGGTGGCGATGTGCATTTCGGGGTTGAGGATCTCTACTTCGCTGTCACACTTGATCGAACCGGCTGTCACCTCACAGGGGCCCTGCGCATCGATGTACACTGTCTTCGGGCCATCGCCGTTGATGCGGGCGAACAAGCCCTTGATGTTCAGGACGATCTCCGTCACATCTTCCTTGACGCCTTCCACAGTGGAGAACTCGTGCAGGATACCTTCGACCTTGATAGAGGTCACGGCCACGCCGGGGAGCGAGGACAGCAGCACGCGACGCAGGCTGTTGCCAAGCGTTGTGCCGTAGCCGCGCTCGAGCGGCTCTACGGTAAATTTCCCGTAGGTGCCGTCGGCCGTAAGGTCAGTCGCTTCGATTCTGGGCTTCTCAATCTCAATCATGCAAAACCCTCCTTAAAAACACCGGCTGATGCGCACGGGGCGTGCGCAAAAACCGTAGATATAGTTGTAAAAACGATCCGAAAAGGGATATCGCTTATTTCGAGTACAACTCGACGATGAGAGTCTCTTCGATCGGGAGATCGATGTCCTCACGAGCCGCCAGAGCGAGAACCTTCGCTTCGAGCGCCTCACGGTTGAGCTCCAGCCACTTCGGAACGGGACGAGCCGCGTTCGCTTCGACGATCGCCTTGAGCAGACCAAGCTGACGGCTGCCTTCCTTCATCGCGACGACCATGCCGGGCTTCACGAGGAACGACGGCACATTGACCTTGCGGCCGTTCACGGTGAAGTGGCCCTGCGTCACAAGCTGACGAGCCTGCGCACGGGAGCTCGCAAAGCCGAGACGATACACGACGTTGTCGAGACGGGATTCCAGCAAGCTGAGCAAGTTGGTACCGGTCACGCCGGCCATCTTCTCAGCCATCTCAAAGTAATGACGGAACTGGCCTTCCAGCACGCCATAGTAACGCTTCGCAAACTGCTTCGTGCGAAGCTGCTTGCCATACTCGGAAACCTTCTTGCGGCCCTGGCCGTGCTGGCCGGGGGCGTAGCTGCGGCGCTCGAGAGCACACTTGCCGGTATAGCAGCGCTCACCCTTCAAAAAGAGTTTTTGTCCTTCGCGGCGGCACTGTCTGCACACCGCACCGGGATATCTAGCCATGGTTATACCTCCTGATTACACGCGTCTTCTCTTAGGCGGACGGCAGCCGTTGTGCGGAACGGGAGTCACGTCTTTGATCATGGTGACCTCAAGGCCCGCAGACTGCAGAGCACGGATCGCGGCTTCACGGCCGGCGCCCGGTCCCTTGACATACACTTCGACCGTTTTCAGGCCGTGTTCCATTGCCGCCTTCGCCGCGGTTTCCGCAGCAGACTGGGCAGCGAACGGAGTGGACTTTCTGGAGCCACGGAAACCGAGCTCGCCGGCAGACGCCCACGAAAGAGCGTTGCCCTGCAGATCGGTCAGCGTGACGATGGTGTTATTGAACGTGGACTGGATATGCGCGGCGCCACGTTCAATGTTCTTGCGTTCTTTGCGGCGACGGGTAGCACCCTTGCGCGCAGTAGCTTTTGCAGCAGCCATTCTTTATCCCTCCTGCTTACTTCTTCTTGTTGGCGATGGTCTTCTTCGGGCCCTTACGGGTACGAGCGTTGGTCTTGGAGCGCTGACCGCGCACCGGCAGACCTTTGCGGTGACGGAGACCGCGGTAGCTGCCGATTTCGATGAGGCGTTTGATATCAAACGCCACGTCACGGCGGAGATCGCCTTCCACGGTGTAGTTCTTGTCGATGTAATCACGGAGCTTCGAGACGTCGTCCTCGGAGAGGTCGCGAACACGAATGTCCGGATCCACGCCGGTCGCCGCGAGGATGTCGCAGGCGGATTTGCGGCCGATACCGAAAATATAGGTCAGGCCGATTTCGATGCGTTTATCTCTGGGCAGGTCAACACCAGCAATACGCGCCATAATATATCCTTCCTTTCGATTGCAAATAATGAATCGCAGCGGCTGTTATCAGCCCTGACGCTGCTTATGCTTCGGGTTTTCGCAAATCACCATGATGCGGCCCTTGCGCTTGATGACTTTGCACTTTTCGCAGATTTTCTTCACAGAAGGTCTGACTTTCATAACGAATACCTCCTTGGTGCAGAGCACCTGTTTGTCGTGATGCACGCGACTCACCCGCGTGCGCTGTTTACTTTGTACGCCATGTGATACGGCCCTTCGTGAGGTCGTAGGGGGACATTTCCACCGTGACCTTATCGCCGGGCAGGATGCGGATGAAGTTCATACGCAGCTTACCCGAAATATGGGCCAAGATCTGACGGCCGTTGGCCAGTTCCACTTGGAAGGTCGCGTTGGGCAGAGCTTCCACAACCGTTCCTTCCAATTCGATGACATCCGATTTGGACATTCCGTAACCTCCCTTTCAAGCAACACGCGGCTGCTTATACATCGTCCTGCGTGCGATCTGCATCCCGCAAAGCGCGTCGCAAGGCACGATTGGTCGTCATGGCTGTTCCGTCGAGCTGACGCCCGAGCGGTTTTACGTGGCGGGGGTTTTTGCGCTTGGGACGTTCGAGCGGTCGATGCTTGCCGTCGGCAAGCCAGACGCCTTCCTCATCCTCACGCACCACGCCGAGCAGCTGTCCTTTATCCTTTCCCGCAAGGGAGCGGACAAGAGAAGCGGCGGGAAGCATACGTGTCACCCATCCTTTCTCACGGCTTTGTCAAAATGACAGGACCGCTTGTTGTGACGGCGATCGTGTGCTCAAAATGTGCGGACAGTTTTCCGTCCGCGGTGACGACCGTCCACTTGTCTTTCAACGTGCGGACGTCCGCCGTGCCCTGATTGATCATGGGCTCAATGGCGATCGTCATACCGGGCATCAGCCTCGGGCCGCGTCCCGGCGTACCGAAATTCGGTACATTCGGATCTTCATGCAGGTCCGTGCCTACTCCGTGGCCGACGTATTGTCGTACAACCGAGTAACCACGCGCCTCGACATACGCCTGTACAGCGGCGCCGATATCACCGACACGATTGCCGGGCTGTGCGGCGTTGATGCCTTCGTAAAGGCTCTCGCGCGTCGCATCCAGCAACGCCTGCGCCTCCGGAGAGATCGCTCCCGCGCCGAAGGTGGCGGCGTTATCGCCGTGATAGCCGTTGTAGTACGCTCCCACATCCACGCTGACGATGTCGCCTTCGCGGATCATTCGCGTACCGGGTATGCCGTGGATGACCTCGTCGTTCACAGAAATGCAGGCGGTGCCCGGAAAGCCGCCGTAACCGAGAAAGCTGGGCTTGGCGCCCGTGCTCTCGATAAAGCGTCGGATCTCATGATCCAGCTCCGCGGTGGTGATACCGGGACGGATCAGGCTGCCTGCCAGCTGCAGGGCTTGTGCCGAAATACGGCACGCGTCTTTCATCGCTTCCAGTTCGCGACGGCTTCGGATGCTGATCATAGGATCAACCCTCGAGGGCCGCCAGGACAAGCGCCGACGTGTCTTTGACCTCTTCCTGGCCTTCAACGATCTTCAGCTTGCCCGCCGCCTCATAGTAGCTCTTGAGAGGCTCGGTCTGGTCGTGATATACCTGCAAACGCTCAATCACCGTGTCGGGGTGGTCATCCTTGCGTTGAACAAGGGTGTCGCCGCACTTGTCGCAAACGCCGTCCACGTTCGGCTTTTTGTAGTCGAGGTGGTAGGTCGCGCCGCAAGCAAGGCAGACACGGCGGCCCGATACACGTCGGGCAATCACGTCGTCCGCAACCTCGATGTCGATGACGCGGTCGATCTGAACGCCCATACGGTCAAGCGCCTCGGCCTGAGGGATCGTACGGGGGAAGCCGTCGAGGATAAAGCCGTTTTGGCAATCGTCCTCCGTCAGACGCTCCTTGATGATCGCGATGACGATGTCATCGGGAACCAGAGCGCCCGCATCCATAAAGGATTTGGCTTTCACGCCGAGCTCAGTGCCGCTTTTCAATGCTTCACGGATAATGTTACCCGTGGAAATGGTGGGAATGTGCAAATGCTCGCTGATCACTTCGGCCTGTGTGCCCTTGCCGGCACCGGGTGCGCCGAGAAGAATAAGATTCATACATTCAGTCTCCTTCCTCAGTTCACAAGCGGCCTCATCGGACGGGAGAGCGGTGTCCCCCGTCCGATGTGCCGTCAAAAGCGTTTCGGACGATCGATCACTCAAGGAAACCCTTGTAGTGGCGCATCATCAGCTGGCTCTCGATCTGCTGAACCGTTTCCATTGCCACGGAGACAACGATCATGATGGATGTACCGCCGATCGCGATACCCGCAAACGCGGGCGCGCCGAACAGTGTCATCGCCATGGAGAACAGGTTCGGGAAGACCGCCACGATGCCAAGGAAGATGGCGCCGATGAAGGTAACCTTACGAAGCACACGATTGATGTAGTCCGAGGTGGGCTTGCCCGGACGATAGCCGGGGATCGCACCGCTGTTGCGGCGCAGATTGTTCGCCATCTCGATGGGGTTGTACTGAATCGTCACGTAGAAGAACGAGAACGCAATGATCAGCACAAAGTAGAGGATCGAATAGAGCCAGTTGTCGGACGAGAACAGGTCAAGCCAACCCCAGGTCGCTTCGGTCTGGCCGCAGAACATCGCAATGATGGACGGCAGGGACAGGATCGAAACCGCAAGGATGATCGGCATAACGCCCGACATATTGACTTTAATCGGAATGAAGGTGTTCTGGCCACCGTACATCTTACGGCCGACCACACGCTTCGCGTACTGCACCGGGATGCGGCGCTCGGCATTCGTCATAAAGACGATGAAGCCGATCATCACCACAAACAGCACGAGCACGATGGGCACGCCGATGTAATACTGCGGGACACCGTTCAAAATACCGGCATCGTAGAACATCTGCCACAGATACGCGGCACCGTCATCTACGCCCGACAGAATACCGGCAAGCAGCAGCATCGAGATGCCGTTGCCGATGCCCTTTTCGTTGATCTGCTCGCCGAGCCACATGATAAGGGCGGAACCGGCGGTGAAGCAGAGCACGATCACGGTCGCTGCGAGGAATTCCCAGCCGGTGCCGGCAATCGACGCATCGATCGCTTGGTAGTTGTTGCGGAGCATAAAGTAATATGCCACGCCGAGCAGAAGGCCCAGAGCCACCGTCACGTAACGGGTGATCTGGCCGAGCTTCTTACGGCCGTTCTCGCCGTCCTTGGCCAGACGCTCAAGGGGCGGGATCGCGACGGTGAGAAGCTGGATGATGATGCTCGCATTGATGTACGGGGTGATCGACAGCGCGAAGATCGTCGCACTGGAGAAGCCACCGCCGGAGATCAGGCTGACGAGCTGCATCGGGCCTTCCGAGGGAACCACGATCGCGTTCACATCCACAAACGGTACCGGAATCGCCGAACCGATGCGGAAAATAAGCAGGATCAACAGGGTATATAACAGTTTGTTGCGAAGCTCTCTGATTTTCCAGGCATTTGCTAAAGTCTGAAACATAATCAGATCACCTCAGCCTTTCCACCGGCCGCTTCGATCTTCGCCTTAGCGGACTCGGAGTAGGCCGCGACCTGGACGGTCAGCTTCTTCGAAAGCTCACCGTTACCGAGCACCTTGACGCCGTCCTTGGAATCCTTCACAAGACCGGCAGCCTTCAGGGCTGCAGTGTCGACCACCGCACCATCCTCAAACTTGTTGAGCTGAGCGATGTTGATGATCGCATAGTTTGTCGCAAAAATGTTGACGAAGCCACGCTTCGGGATGCGTCTTTGCAGAGGCATCTGGCCGCCTTCAAAACCGGGGCGCATGCCGCGGCCCGCGCGGGCCTTTTGACCTTTGTGGCCTTTACCGGCAGTCTTGCCCTGGCCGGAGCCGTGACCTCTGCCGATTCTCTTGACCTCACGGACAGAGCCGGGGGCCGGAGAAAGCTCATGAAGCTTCATTTGTAGCACCTCCTTGCTCTATCTTACGCTTCCGTCACCTCAACGAGGTGAGTAATCTTAGTGATCTTACCACGGGTAGCCGCGTTGTCGGGCTGCGTCGTGGTGTCGCCGATCTTGCGAAGACCGAGGGAATTCGCCGTGGCGATCTGATCCTTTTTGCAACCGATCAGGCTGCGAACCAATTTCACAGTAATGTTTGCCATGATCCGTTCCCTCCGTTAACCCAAAATATCCTTGACGGATTTGCCGCGGATGGCAGCCGCCTGCTCAGCGGTGCGAAGGCGGGACAGGCCCTCCATCGTCGCGCTGACCACATTGCAGGGATTGTTG
>JAFQMR010000127.1 GCA_017396175.1 Clostridia bacterium | reverse complement strand
TACCTCTCGAATGTGCCGCCCTCGTCGCTGATCTCCAACGAGATCAATAAGACGCAGAAGCAGTACTATTACATGATGGACAACACGGGCGACCGTTACTCGGCGCGTTTCCCGACCCTCGATAACCCGACGGGCCAGGTCTCTGGCCTCAACGCCGATAACGACCGTGTCAACCCGATCATCATCGACCGCGGTGCGCGTCTCTCCGACGGCGTATACTTCAACGGTGATCCCATCTACACCTACGGTAAGGATGCGAGCGGCAACGTGATCACGGGATCCCGTGACGAGTTTGATGACCAGTCGGCATCGATGGGCTACTACGAGAAGACCTACGGCGCAAGCGACGGCATTACGGGTTCGATGAAGAACATCCTGTTCTATGCGGGCGTTTCGCAAGGCGACGATGACCTCAACGATATTCAGGACTACTACGACTATAAGGCCGCAGACGGCTCGGTCGGCGATATCTATGATATGAAGTGGTCTTACGGCCGTTGGGATCTGGGTGCGGGTGAATCGGGCCTCAACACGATGTATATCGGTGATCCCGATAACCTTGGCGACAACGATACCGCAAACGCGGTTTCGGGTAACCTGACGCGTCGTTACGCCACCGAGAACTACGTTCTCCTGCGTGCGGGCATCACCCCGAAGAAGTATCTGACCTACTTCGATGCGAAGGGCGGTCAGATCAAGTACAGCACCTCGTCCGAAGAGATGCAGACGGGTGTCATCCAGAACCTCAACAACTATTACATCGACGAAAACGTCGTCTTCTCCTACTTCAAGACTCCGCGTATCAACGCGACGGACGAGTCGAAGAATATGCCGACCAAGTACGGCTATGTCTTTGACGGCTGGTATCGCGATGACGACGCGAGCGGCGATGCGGCAACCTCGGCAAACCGCCTCTTCAAGTACACGAAGAAGGAGGAGCCGAACCTCAACTACTTCTTTGCGTCGTGGAAGCCCGCTTATGAGCTGTCGTCGACCGATCCTCGCTACGAGGAGTTCTATCTCCCTGAGGATACGGAATACACGGTAACCTTTAAGCATCCCGAGGACGGCTCGGTCTGGTACACGCGTCCTGCAAACTACGGCAACGAGTTCCAGATGCTGATGCCGACGCTGACACGTGTCAAGGTCGACGGCAAGCAGATGCATGTGGTCGGCTGGCAGGTCGAGGGTGAGGCGGACGGTCCCGTCTACGCGCCCGGCTCGTCGGTGACGATCACGAAGACGGTCACCTTTGTGGCGGTGACGCAGAACATTCTCGAGTCCGAGGACAGCTCGAAGTTTACCCACTCTGTTACGGTTCCCTCGGGCGTGGAGCTGAAGCTGTTCCGCGACCAGACAGGTGCGGACGGCAAGCCCGTCTACGGCGATCCCGCCTCTTTGGAGATCAAGTCCGCGGAGGCGAACGGCACGACCACCTATTACAACATCCCGCACAGCGTGGTGCTGGTGGCGGTGCCGACGACGGCGAAGAGCGGCTACGGTTGGACAATGTCGATCGAAGCCGATGGCAATTCGACCCGCGCGGCCGCCACGGCTGTCTGCGGTGTCAGCAAGGATGCTTACAAGTTCTCGGCTCTGTCCGATGTGCGCCTCAACTATGTCAGCCTTTCGGGCATTCTTGATCAGGACAGCGCATTGAACGGTGCCGCGGGTACGGCGGCCTCTGCGGCTCCTGTCATCTTCACCACGGCGGCAGAAACGACCGTCAACCCGAAGAATATGGTCGGTCGCGAAATGAAGTTCTATACGCAGTTTAACGTCGATCACATCGCGAACGCAACGGTTGTCGCATACGGCACGCTGTACACGAAGAGCGGTGCGAACTACGATTCGATCGCCGATGCGCTGAACGCGGAGATGCGTCTTGATGAGACCACGATTACCGCGAACACCATCGGAAACGGTGCGTTCGGCACGAAGACCACGGCGGTTCGTCAGGTCAAGGCCACGGAGGATGCCGCGAACAGCTCGAATCAGTATTACCTGATGGTAACCGAGAATAAGGGCAATGCGGTGACCTATTACGCGCGCGGCTATGTGATCTATCAGATCGACGGCGGTGCCTATCAGGTGGCGTACAGTGACACGGTCGCGATGTCGGCGGTTCCCGCCGCAACGCTGAGCGTGGAAGGTGTCTGAACAAATTAACGGAAGGAAAGGGAGATGAGACTATAATGGAAAAGCTTTTGTACGAACATCCCGAACTCGATATCCGTTGGTTTGAAGCAGAGGACATCTGCGGCAACTCCGTCATCTATGATGATGCCGGCGGCGACGGTGTCGTGGACGACGACGATTGGTAACGGAATCTCAGAATCAAAAGGACGGACGGTCAGCGTTTGACCGCCCGTCCTTTTTTTGTATACCGAACCCCCTTTTTCAGTATGTGCGGACGGACCGCCCTCGACGACGGTCCCTGCAGTGTCTGCGTAGGGCGGGGGGATTGAAGGGCAGTGAAATCGAGCGCGTTGCGCTCGGTGAAATATCGCCTGACGGCGATGTGAAATATGGCCTGACGGCCATGTGAAATCTGTCCTTCGGACAGGTGGAGTGTCCCCTCAAGGGGAATGCATCCCCGCCGAATCGCGGCTTCCCCTTGCCTCCCTCTGACGAGGGAGGTGGATTTTGCGAAGCAAAAGACGGAGGGAGAGATACCGTCATCGCCGATGTCGGTGTTGTGCATCCTCTAAGGTGTCTACGTAGGGCGGGGGTTCACTCCCGCCGCGCGTCCCAAAGGGACGCGGTCGCGTGAAACGCGACAGGATCCCTGCCGATGCCGATCCGCCGCGGCAGATACATTCGACTCCGCGCGCACAGCGCGCTTCGCTCAGTATGACGCCACGGCGGGGGATAGGTTTGCGCACATCCCGTAGGGCGCGACCTATGTGTCGTGCCGCAGTACCGATGAGGCATTTCCGTAGGGCGCGACCTGCGTGTCGTGCCGCACCCCTTTTGTCCCATCCGCGTCATACTGAGCGAGCGTAAGCGAGTCGAACGTATCTCGGATGGGACTCCGCTCGATATGACGCCACGGTGTGGTTGCGTACAGAGTAAAAGCCGGATTCTCCTGACAGGGGTAAGGGTTTCTTCGCGGACGGAATACAAAGAATGCGCATCCGCGCGGCCTCTTTGAATAAAAATGTGAAAAGGATTTGTAAAAAACGACTAAACTTGAAAACGTCTCGGATTTTACCGATTTTTCGCTTGCATTCTGCGAAATTTCGTGGTATAGTGTATTTCACGACAAAACAAACGTGCGCGGGTGGTGGACAGTATGCAAACAAAAGCCGGCCCCTCCAAGTTGCTTTTAGTGGATGCGTCGGTTCTGCCCGACGTGTTTGAAAAGGTGCTGGAGGCGAAGAAGCTTCTTGCCTCGGGCGATGCGCGCTCGGCATCGGAGGCGGCGCGTCTGGCGGGCCTCTCGCGCAGTGCGTTTTATAAGTATAAGGATATGGTGTTCGCCTATGACGCGGACGGCGGGGGACAGATCCTCACGATCCATTTTGTCCTGTCCGATCGCCCGGGGGTGCTGTCCGCCGTGCTGACAGCGTATGCATCGGCGGGGGCCAATGTCCTGACCGTCAACCAGAATATTCCCGCAGACGGTGTCGCAACGGTATCGGTATCCGCGCATACGGATCGGATGGAGATACCGACGGAGCAATTCTTAAAACAGCTTTCGGAGTTGCCCGGTGTGCGCCGCATCTCGCGGATCGGTGCGGAAACCGCTTCGAAGAAGCGAACCGCCGCACAGAATACAGAGTGATAAAAAGAGGTGTCTGATATGGTATCGATCGCTATTATGGGCCACGGCGTGGTTGGCTCGGGCGTTGCCGAGGTGTTGCTCAAAAACGCCGACAGCATCGCGAAAAAGGCGGGGGACGCTATTGAGGTCAAGCGCATCCTCGATCTGCGCGAGTTCCCCGACAGCCCGCTTGCCGACCGCTTTACGAAGGATTTCAACGACATCGTGAACGATTCGGAAATCCGCATCGTTGTGGAAACGATGGGCGGACTGCATCCGTCCTACGAATTTGTCAAGGCGTGCCTTGAGAGCGGCAAGAGCGTTGTGACTTCCAACAAGGAGCTGGTCGCCGCGAAGGGCGATGAGCTGTTGACAATTGCGAAAAGCCGCAACCTCAATTTCCTGTTTGAGGCGAGTGTCGGCGGCGGTATTCCGATTTTGCGTCCGCTCGATCAGTGCCTGGCCGCCAACGAGGTTCACGAGATCGCGGGCATCCTGAACGGCACGACGAACTTTATGCTCACGAAAATGATCGAAGAGGATATGCCGTTTGACGACGCGTTGAAGCTGGCACAGCAGCTCGGCTATGCCGAGCGTGAGCCGTCGGCGGACGTGGACGGCCACGATGCGGCCCGCAAGATCTGTATTCTCGCATCGCTGGCGTTCGGCCGTCACGTATTCCCCGATCAGGTGCACACCGAGGGCATCCGCAACGTCTCGCTTGAGGATGTCAAGGCGGCGTCGCTGATGGGCGGCGTGATCAAGCTGATCGGCCGTGCGAAGAAGCAGGGCGACAAGATTTCCTGCATCGTCGCACCGATGATCGTCAAGGAGGACGAGAACCTTTTAGCGCAGGTGCGCGATGTGTTCAACGGGATTATGGTGCGCGGTGACGTGATCGGCGACGTGATGTTCTACGGTCGCGGTGCGGGCAAGCTCCCGACGGCTTCGGCGGTCGTGGCGGACGTCATCGACGAGGTCAAGCATATGAAAAGACGCAAGGCGCTCTTCTGGGAGAGCGGTGCGCCCGATTATGTGGTTCCCTATACCGAGGACAGCACGGCGGCGATGGTTCGTCTTCGCGGCGTAACACCCGCTCAGGCGGAGGCGGCGTTCGGTGCCGTCGAGGTGCTCTCGCACGAGGGCAACGTATTGGCGGTGCTCACGCCCGTGATGAAGGAGCAGACACTGGTTGAGGCGACGGACTCGCTCGGAGACCGCGTAATCAGCTGTATCCGTGTCGCAGAATAAAAGGAGCTGTCATACAGTATGATCAGGGTAACCGTACCCGCCTCCAGCGCCAACCTCGGTGCGGGCTTTGATGCGCTCGGCCTGGCGCTCACGCTGTACAATACGGTGTGGATGGAGGAAGCACAGGGATGTCACATCGAGTCGGCGGACGACTCGCAGATCCCTACCGACGAAAGCAATATGATCTATCAGGCGGCAAAGCTGCTGTATCGGCGGTGCGGGCATCCGTTTCGCGGTCTGCACATCCGCCAGGAAAACAATATCCCGATGACAAGGGGGCTCGGCAGCTCGTCGGCGTGTCTTGTGGCGGGCTTGCTCGGTGCCAATACGCTTCTCGGATCCCCGCTGTCGCGCGCCGATCTTCTCGATCTGGCGGCAGAGCTCGAAGGGCATCCTGACAACGTGGCTCCCGCGATGTGCGGCGGCCTTGTGACATCGGTGATGGAGGGCGGCAAGGTGCATTCGGTGAGTGTGCCTGTGGCGCAGAATATCCGTTTCGCGGTGTTTATCCCCGCGTTTGAGCTATCAACCGCCAAGGCGCGTGCGGCGCTTCCCGAAACGGTATCCCGCGAGGACGCGGTCTACAACCTATCCCGTGCCGCACTGATGACCGCCTCGCTGTTTTCGGGCAGTCTGCAGAATCTTCGCTTCGGCGTGCAGGATCGGTTGCATCAGCCGTATCGCTTCCCGATGATCGAAGGGGCCGAGCAGGTGTTTTATCTCAGTTATGACCTCGGCGCGTACGCGGTATGCATCAGCGGTGCAGGCCCGTCGATCCTCGCCATTGTGGACGAAGCGCAGTCCGACCGCTTTGTGCGGGAGGCTCACGCGCGTCTGACGCAGGCGGGCCTCGGCGATTGGCGGCTGAAGCTGTTCTCCTGCGATCCGCACGGCGCGTGCGTGGCGTTTGAATAATCTATGTCAATAAGAGGGCGCTTTCCGCCGCTCTGTTATAGAAAGGAAGGATCAACCTATGTTGGTAGTGCAGAAATTCGGTGGCTCGTCCGTTGCCAATGCCGAGCGCGTGATGAATGTGGCACGCATTGTCACGGAGACCTATAAGCAAGGCAACGACGTGGTCGTGGTCGTATCCGCGCAAGGCGATACCACGGACGATCTGATCGAAAAGGCGAAGGAGATCAACCCGAAAGCCAGCAAACGTGAAATGGATATGCTTCTTGCCTCGGGCGAGCAGATTTCCATCTCGCTTCTTGCGATGGCGATCGAGAAGATCGGTTGCCCCGTTGTGTCGCTTCTCGGCTGGCAGGCGGGCTTCCAGACCAATTCCAAGTATTCCTCGGCGCGTATCAAGCGCGTCAACCCCGAGCGTATTATGAAGGAGATCGACAAGAAGCGCATCGTCATTGTGGCGGGCTTCCAAGGTCTCAACCGCTACGGCGATGTCACGACGCTCGGACGCGGCGGCTCGGATACGAGTGCGGTGGCGATTGCCGCTTCGATGCACGCGGATCTGTGCCAGATCTACACCGACGTGGAGGGCGTGTTTACCGCCGATCCGCGTAAGGTTTCGAACGCGCGTAAGCTCGACGAAATCACCTATGACGAAATGCTGGAGCTTGCGACGCTCGGCGCGCAGGTTCTTAACAACCGTTCGGTTGAAATGGCGAAAAAGTACAACGTACAGCTGGAGGTTATTTCCAGCCTGACACAAAAACCCGGCACCAAAGTGAAGGAGGTCTGCAAAATGGAAAAAATGCTGATCAAGAGTGTAGCAAAAGACGAGAGTGTGGCGCGCGTGAGCATCGTGGGACTTCCCGACGAGCCCGGCATTGCGTTTAAGGTGTTCTCGCGTGTGGCCAAGGCGCACGTGAACGTGGATATCATTCTTCAATCCGTCGGTCGCGACGGCACGAAGGATATCACCTTCACCGTGCCCGCGGACAGCGGCGAGGCGGCGGTTGCGGCTCTGCAGGAGTACTGCGATCAGGTCGGCGCAAAGAAAATCATTGTAGATACCGACGTGGCGAAGGTGTCCATTGTCGGCGCGGGTATGGAAACCCATGAGGGCGTTGCCTCTAAGATGTTCGAAGCGCTGATGGATGCGAACATCAACATCCAGATGATTTCCACCAGCGAAATCAAGGTGTCGGTGCTGATCGAAAAGGCGGAGGCGGACCGTGCGGTATCGGCGGTTCATGCGATGTTCTTTGACAACGTGGACTGATTTACAAGCATACAAGGGCTGTCACTCCTGTGACGGCCCTTGCTCTTTTCAACAAAGGTGTTGAATTTGCGCGAGCGGTTTGCTATAATGAGTGTAGTTCTTATACAGAGGAGTGGAGTTAGGATGTTGGATTCGATTTTGAACGCGGTGAAGAGCGATGCGGAAAAGATCGCCGAGATTGAAGCGCTTGCGGCACAAAGTCAGCAAAAGCTTCAGACGGTGTATTTTGAGATCGGACGGTTGTATGTGGCGCTTCACGGCGACGATTATGAAGCACCGTTCAAGGCGCTGTTCGATGAGGTTCATAAGGTAGAGGAAACCGTGCGGGAATGCAACCGCGCCGTGAGAGATATCAAGGGCGTTGTCGGGTGTGAGAAATGCGGCAGCGACGTTCCGAAAACCTCGGCGTTTTGCGGTGTCTGCGGACACGCGATGCCCGGCTTTGAAGTGCCCGTGCTTTCGCAGGATTATGTGGTTTGCTCGGTGTGCGGAAAGCGTGTAGAGGCGTCCTTGCGCTTCTGCTCGGCATGTAATATGCCGCTGAAGACGGCGGTTGCCCCCGTGGAGGAGATCGTCGCTCCTGTGGAGGAAACGGTGCCTCCTGTGGAGGAAATCGTCGCTCCTGTGGAGGAGATCGTCGCTCCTGTGGAGGAAACGGTACCTCCTGTGGAGGAGATTGTCGCTCCCGTGGAGGAAATTGTCGCTCCTGTGGAGGAAATTGTACCTCCTGTGGAGGATGCGGTCGCTCCTGCCGAAGCGCCGTCCTGTGTACAGTGCGGTAAGCCGCTGAAAAGCGGTGCGGCCTTCTGCATCCATTGCGGCCGTAAGGTGGAAGCATCGGCGCCCGCCGCTGCCCCCGCTAAGCGCTTCTGCACGCAGTGCGGCACGGCGGTCAGCGAACAGGCACGCTTCTGCACCGGTTGCGGCAAATGGCTTTGATGGTATAACGGATCCCC
>JAFQMR010000126.1 GCA_017396175.1 Clostridia bacterium | reverse complement strand
GTTGCAGTTCGATCATGTCCTGTTCCGTTGCCTCTAACCTACTGAGAATATACGCCGCTATGGCATCGCTCATACGCATCGACGATCCCTCCTTTTCTTGTTGTCTATAGTATACACATTTGATCAAACAAAGTCAAAGTCTAAAAAAGTCAATTTTTAGGAAAAATTTGCGTATAACGATCACTTTTCTTTAAATTTCTTCGTATTGCTTCTGATTTCATCTTTTTTCTGACTTTATTTGACTTTCGGTACAAAAAAGCACGACGTGCTTTCACACGTCGTGCTTTTTTTTGTAAAACGAATTATTCTGCGTCTTCGGTCGTCTCTTCGACTTCCTCGGTCGTCGCCTCTTCAGCATCCAGCAACGCACGAATCGAAAGGCTGATGCGCTTCGTCTCGTAGTCAACGTTGGTGATCTTAACGGTAACCTCCTGGCCAACCGTCAGCTCATCCTGCGGCTTCTCAACACGATGGTTCGCAATCTGAGAAATGTGGATCAGACCGTCCACACCGGGAAGGATCTGGGCAAACGCGCCAAACGCGGTCATACCGACGATCTTCGCGGTCACAACGGAATCAACGCCGTACTGCGCCTTGAACATCTCCCACGGATTCTCTTCGTCCTTGCGATAGCCGAGCGAAATCTTCTTCTTTTCGACATCCAGATCGCGAATGTACACTTCGACAACATCGCCGATCGCAACCACATCGGACGGATGCTTAACGCGCTTCCACGACAGCTCGGAAATATGGATCATACCGTCCACACCGCCGAGATCCACAAATGCGCCGTAAGAGGTGAGCGACTTCACGGTGCCGGTGAATTTCTGACCGACAGCCGCCTGAGCCCAGAACGCCTCTTCCTGCTCCTTACGAAGCTCGCGGGCAACCGAGCGAACCGAACCGACCGCACGACGGCGGGAGGTGTTCACTTCAATGACGCGGAACTTAACGGTGGTCTTCAGCAGCGTCGAAAGATCATCGAGGCGGGAAGCGCTCGCCTGCGAAGCAGGAACAAACACGCGCACACCGTTCGAAACGACCAGCATACCGCCCTTGATGATATCCGCGACAACGCCTTCAAGGATTTCACCGCTCTGCTCAGCAGCCACGATCGTATCCCAGCCCTTGAGGGAATCAATGCGCTTCTTCGAAAGCATGATCGTACCTTCCTGATCGTTGGTACGCATGATCAGCAGTTCAAGCTCATCGCCGATCTTCACAAGATCAGCAGGATCTGCGGTAGGATCCGCCGAGAGCTCATCCGCGGGAATGTAACCGGTTTGCTTACGGCCGATCACTTCAACCTGCACTTCGTTCTGCGCGATCGAAACGACGACACCGCGCACACGGCTGCTATCCTCTTTCAATTGAGATTCCGGGAAGGTCACGTTCAGCGCCTCTTCAAAGCTCATCTCATCCGAGACGGCGACGGGCTCCACCGGTGTAGTTTCGTTGTTGATAATTTCAGACATGGTTTGTAGTACCTCCTTTATAATATCATCAGGCGTAGAAGCACCGGCCGTCACGCCGATACGGGTTGCATCGTCAAAACACGTGGGATCGAGTTCTGCCGCTGTTTCCACAAGTACCGTCGGACATTGTGCAGCACATACGTCCCGCAACTTTGCCGTATTGGAGCTTTGACGCCCTCCGACAATCACCATCATATCGCTTTCCGAAGAAAGCTGCTCTGCTTCGCTTTGTCGCTTCGCAGTCGCATTACATATTGTATCAAAAAGAAAAAGATTTGTATAGTGTTTTTTTGCAATTTTTACGCAAAATTCCCAAGTTTTCAGATGAAAAGTCGTTTGAGCCACCATTACAATGGGAAAATCGTGGGGAATTTTGGTAAATTCTTCCGATCGGAAGAGTTCTTCAAGCTCGTTTGCGTCCTTAAATACATACGCAGGCCCCTCGCAATGACCGCAAATACCGATCACTTCCGGATGAGAAGGATCCCCTGCGATCAAGGCAATCATCCCTTGACGCGTATGCGATTCCGCAAGGCGGTGGATCTTAGCGACGAACGGGCAGGTCGCATCACAGACCTCTACCCCGCATGCCGCCGCTTCTTCATACACCGCACGAGAAACGCCGTGGGAACGAATCACCATAACCTCCCCTGCTTCAACCTCGGCAGGCGATGATACAATTCTCACACCGCGGGCGGCAAACCCTTCCACCACCTGCGGGTTATGGATGATCGGGCCGAGTGTGCAAACCCTCTTCCCCTCCGAAAGCAGTCTCCGAACCGTATCCACGGCTTTGCTGACACCAAAGCAGAAGCCCGCCGATTCCGCCAGACGAATCTGTTTCATACGCGATGCTCCTCGATCATAGAACCGATTATACTCATAATCGAGCGCGAAGCGTGACGGATATCCGGTTTTTCTCCCGTCAGATGCAGCTCTTCCGGCGTGACGGTATCCCCAATGACTAAGGTAGTACGGCGGAACATCTTTACCTTCCCGTTTTTCGCAATCACGGCACAAGGACGCATATCCGCCTGCATTTTCGCGATGATCAGCGCCGTACCGGATTTGGCAGGGCCGAGATTGCCGTCCTTCGAGCGTGTGCCTTCAGGGAAAATGCCCAGTGCACTGCCGCTTTCGATAATCGAGAACGCTTTGTTGATCGCTGACGTATCCCCTTTGCCGCGGTTAACGGGAAACACGCCGAACCACGATTTCAATATCGCCCCGAGCAGCTTATTTTTAAACAGGGATTCCTTCGCCATAAAATAAATCGGTTGACGAAACGCAAGCATCAGCAAAATCGGATCAAACATCGAAATGTGATTACAGCATACTACAAGCGGGCGTTCGTCCTTCGGAAGCTTCTCCCGTCCGATAATTTTATAAGGATATAAAAGAAACACAAACGGACGAAGTACATTCAAAACGATCCGTCCGAAACGGATACCGAAGGTTTTCTTCATGCGAGCGCCTCCTCTACGATCCGATAAATCCGTTCAACAGACTCCTCAAGCGTATCGCCGTCGGTACGAACCAAAACCGCATCGTCTGCCGCTTTTAAAGGCGCTGTCGCGCGTTCGGAATCGTTTTTATCGCGCTCTTCCATATCACGCAATACCTCGTCAAACGTGACGGACATACCCTTGCCGATCAATTCCTCGTAACGGCGACGGGCACGCTCCTCCGCAGAGGCTGTCAGGAAAATCTTCACCTGAGCCTGAGGCAGAACCACTGTGCCGATATCGCGCCCATCCATGATCACCGAATGCCTGACAGCCATATCCTGCTGTAACGCAAACAAGAAGCGCCTCACCTCGGGGATCGCCGAAACTGCCGAAGCCGCCATAGACACCTCAGGGGTGCGAATACGGTCGGAGACATCCTCTTTGTTTACAAGGACACGTTGTTCCCCCTCAAGGTATGTAAGCTCCACACACAGCGACGGAAGCAACGCACACACTGCCTCGGCGTTGCGAGGATCAAGTCCTGCCGTCAATGCGGCGTAACCGACCGCGCGATACAGCGCGCCGGTATCTACATAAATATACCCGAGACGCTTCGCAAGAATGCGGGCAATCGTGCTTTTTCCCGCTCCGCCGGGGCCGTCAATTGCCACAGAAACAGGCTTGTTGTTTTTCATAACCATTCACCTCATTCATCAGATGCGGCCATCGCGTAACCCGCCGCCGCTCCGGTTGAAAATGCGATCTGTAAATTAAAGCCACCCGTGTAGGCATCCAGATCCAAAACCTCACCCGCAAAATACAAGCCGCCGCAAAGCTTCGACTCCATCGTTGAGGCACGGATTTCCTTGACATTTACACCGCCCGCCGTAACGATCGCTTCCGCGATCGGGCGAAAGCCCTCCACCGTCAGACGAAAGTCCTTTAACGTCGATTGGAGGCGAAGGCGCTGTTCTTTTGTAACGGAATGACACGGCAGTGTAGGTTTCAGGCCGACACGTGCCGCCATCACGGGAACCATCGACCTCGGTAATAAGGTGCCGAGCATCGTCATCACCGACGCATTCCGATGGGTATTCAACTCACGCAACAGCCGCTCGGATAACACGGTATCGTGTAAAGCGGGCTTCAGGTCAACGGATAACACATACCGCCCCGGTGACATATTCCGCATATGCGCCGACGCGCTGAGCACCAAAGGCCCCGTCACACCGAAATGCGTGAACATCATCTCTCCGAGCTCCTCGAACAGCACCTTACCGTTCGCCGTGTCCGTCACCTTAAGGGTGACATTTTTCAAAGACAGGCCCTGCATCTGCGAGCAATCATATTCCCGTATACACAAAGGAACCAGCGAAGGACGACATTCGGTAACGGTATGTCCTGCCGACATAGCCAACACGAACCCATCGCCCGTCGAACCCGTCTGCGGATAGGACAGGCCCCCTGTGCAAACCGCCACAGCATCTGCTTCAAAGCAACGTCCATCTTCGGTTTTCGCTCCGACACAACGACCGTTAGACATAAGAAGCTCCGTCACACGTCCGTGCTCAAACGTTACACCCGCTGTACGTGCAAACATCACCAGAGCATCCACGACATCTACCGCTTTGTCCGAAACAGGAAAAACGCGGTTACCGCGTTCGACCTTGGTTTCTACACCGAAACGACGGAGCAACGCGCATATATCCTCCGTGGAAAAGCGACGCAACGCGCTGTGTAGAAAACGGGGATTGGTCGGCACATGAGCAAGAAACGTCTCCGTGTCGCAGTCGTTGGTCACATTACAGCGACCTTTTCCCGTGATCATCACCTTTCGGGCAGGGCGAGCATTCCGCTCAATCACAGTCACTTTTGCGCCGTTTTCAGCGGCAATCCCTGCCGCCAGCAGTCCCGCCGCACCGCCTCCGATGCAAAGCACTCGTTTCATGAGAACGCCTCCGCATTCCCGTTCATATAGATGCCATAGGTGTCCCACAGGTTTTCAAGCTCTTCCAGCTTATCACGATTGCTGTCCAGCGTTTTGACCGCCACCGCCACCGTCAACGCGTTGATGATGGATAAGGGTGCCACAAGAGAATCAACAATGGTCGCCATATCACTGTGAGCCAATAAAAGGTAATCTGCATACGAGGCGATCGGCGACAGCTGACTGTCGGTAATGGCAATAATTTTCGCTTTGCGGGAATGCGCAAAATGCATCGTTTTAACCGCTTTGCTCGAATAACGCGGGAAGCTGAGTCCGATCAGAACATCGTTTTCATCGATATGAAACATTTCCTCAAGGATCTCCATTTCGCTGGACGTATATACCAGGTGAATATCCCCCAAAAGCATCTTCAGATAATACGCCGTGAAATTCGCCAACGCGCGACAGCTTCCCGCTCCGAAAATATACACCTTTCGGGCGTGAATCAGCGCATCCACCGCTTGATAAAACGTATCACGAGGCAACTCATCAAGCGTCTGACGAAGATTCTGCATATCATATGTCAGAATATTATCGAGCACCTCGTCATCCCTCATACGCGATTTTGTCACTTCGATCCGCTCGATCGAATTCAATTTCGAACGAATCATTTCCTGTACGGCTTTTTGCAGCTCGGGATATCCGTCAAATCCAAGCTCGGCCGCAAACCGAACCACGGTCGACTCGCTGACTCCCGCCTGTTC
This sequence comes from Clostridia bacterium, assembly GCA_017396175.1. Taxonomy (GTDB): domain Bacteria; phylum Bacillota; class Clostridia; order Oscillospirales; family Acutalibacteraceae; genus RGIG1959. Next base: position 4,975 of record JAFQMR010000126.1, on the reverse strand, counting down.
TCCGAGCTTTAAGGCGGTCATAAACGCCGCTTCGTCCGAATGCTCCAAAATAAAGTCGGCGATGCGCCTTTGTCCTTTTGAAAAGCTGTTCATACGCTCATAAATCAACGTTGTGACATTCGATTTCAAGAGATCCGCTCCCTTTCCCGTGCTTAAAACACAATCAAGCTGTCTATCTTTTATAATAACAAATATTCGGATAAAACGCAAGAAGAAAAACAATTTCTCAAAAACAAAAACCGAGACAAACCGCGCCCTTCCCGATACAAAATCAGGAGGCCGTTGTCGTCTCGGTCGATGTTGTCGTATTCGAAGCTGCCGTTGTTGCAGTCGGAGACGATTCGGGGCAATACACCTTGATCAGTACATTGTCCTGTGCATCAAACGTAAACCGAACCGATTCGTCCGCTTCGAATTCATAGTAAAGGACACGTATATCTGTCGGCTGTTCCACATAGTCGTGAACCGCTTCTCCGAAGTAAGATTTTACGGTATCATAGTTCATCGTACCGTCAACGCATTCATAGCAATACTGCGTCTTATCCTCAACCGCATCATAATCAACCGTCAGGCTTTCAAGAGAACCATCTTCTCGCGTGACTGCCGATAATGCGCCGAATATGTAGGTGGTTTTCTTTGTCTTTTCATCGGTTACGGGAGGAGCCGAAGGGTCTCCGACCGCCGTTTTAATCGCTTCAAGAGATGTCAGAGAACGCAGGTCAATGCCCTCCGACTTCGGAAGCTCCGCACGCTTGAACACGGTATTCATCGCCAGTGAATGTTCCCCCTCGGGAAGCGATTCCGCACCGTCGATCAGCACCTCAAGGTCCACTTCATTATCACGGAAGCGAAGGTATCCCTCCCCGCTGTGGTTCTGCGTGTCATTCTTGAAAACAAAATGAAGTGTATCCTCGTCGAGCATCGCGACAACGTTGCTGATCGACGCGATGCGGGAAATACCTCCTCCGCTGTAGGACAGAAGATCAAAAATCACCAGATCACGACGGATCTCATGCACAAACAACAACGCGCCGCCTTGTTCGGAAATATCCTTTTTCCCGACGCTGTCCTCGTCTACCCAGCTTCCCAAAAACGATTGCAACCACGCATCACGTCTCGGATCCCGTGTCGTCGTCGTAACCGGAACCGTCGTCGCAGTGTCGTCCGCCGACGGCGGGGATACCGCTAAAGGCGGCAACCAAAAGAAGGCCGAAACAGCCGCAGCAAGAAGAATCGCGACGGCTATCACGGCTATCATCACCGTACGACGGCGTTTTTGCGAAGGATGCAACGCTTCGGACCCTTCAGCCGGATCGGTAAGACGCTCCGTTTTCCTCAGTTGATCGGAAGATTCGTCGAAACGTGTGGCGCAATAAATGCAATAGACCGAATGTTCCGCAATCTTTTTGCCGCAGGAAGGACATTTTTTGACAGCCACACATTTCACCTCCATTCCGAATATTATTTAAAATACTTACGAACAAGCGGATGCAACCGCACACGATACATCGCCGTAACACGGCAAAGCGCGATATCGTAAACCACAAACACCGCATTGGCGGCGATCCAGAACACAATCGGAAGATATACATCGCCGATCGTAAACGCATCTGCAGGCAATCCGATCACATTGAAAAGGAACCAATACCCGCCGAGCACAGCCGCATTAAACACGAGCTCTTTTATCACCAGGGAAAGCACGCGGTTAAACATCAGATTCAAGCGAAGCTGAAGGCAAGGATAATATCCAAAGAACAGCACATATAACACTTTTGCTTCGGGATCGGGAGTGATCAAAGCCGCCAGAAGCGCCGTCACAACATAACACAGCAAGCCGTACCGTGTTCCCAGCTCCAGAGCAGCCGGTATCAAAACGATTCCCGCCAGTGCCGCCAACGCATACGTAGCGTACGGGAAATAGCTTGCCAGCAAGATCAAAACCGCCAACGCACAAACCGCGCCGCAAAACGTCACTCGTTGAGAAAGCTTCATTGCAAGCTCCTCCGCCTTAACAGCAACGGATCAGATCGCCGCCCATACATTCGCAGCAGCAATCTGCACAAATTAAGCCTTGGCACACATCACAGCCCGAGCATCCCGACGGCATCTGCGTTTGATTGCCGCCGTAATAGCCGCCGCGCTGTTGATTGACACGGTTAAATGCCGTACGGTACTCCATATTTTGCGGATCCATATTGACCGCCTGGCTGAAATGTCGGTTCGCCTCTTCAAGCCAGCCCTTCTGATAAAGGCAAACGCCTTTCAGATAATACCATTCTGCATTGCGCGAGGAGGACGGAATCCCATCGAGCAGCTCTTCTGCCTGCATATACCGCCGCTGATTGACCATCACACGAATATCGGCATACTGCGCACCGCCGCCCGAAGAACGGCCGCCGCCCTGACGCTCGCGAACGATCGCATCATACGCCTCATTGATTTCTTTCATCTTTTCCTGCGCCAGTTCCGACAAAGGGTTGTCCCCGTAATTGTCGGGATGATACTTTCTGGCTAAGTTTCTGTACGCTGTTTTGATTTCCTCATCTGTTGCTGACGGCGAAACGCCCAAGACCTCATAAGGATTGTTCATCGCGCTTATCCTCCTGTTTTCCCTGCCGAATCCGTTCTATAATGGACGGCAAGCCATAATATAACACATTACGCAGTATTCCGTCAAATCGTTTGATATCAAACGTTTCATAACATTCGGCACAAACCGCCGCAGTCCCGTGCAGAGAGGCAGCGGCATACTCGCGTCGCTGCGTAAGATTCGCGTCTGTCAACGGTTCTTTAAAAGACGTAAGATACGGATTAAACGAGCCGTGCTTTGCATCCTCCTCCATATCGTCGGCCGCATCGGCCAGATAAATAAACCGTCCGAGCGCATATCCGAATCGAGACACCTCTTCACGGTGCTTCTCATCGGGCTGAACGCTTTGCATCGTCAGCTCTTGCAAAAACAACGCCGTCGGTTCCGCGGATCGATCCACCGAATCACACGCCTGAAGCTCCAGCTCCCGTTGAGAGACCATATACCGTTCTGCCGCCGACGCTTCCGTCGGACAACGACCGACCGCTTTTTTATAATCTTTTTTAAAGAGGAAGCGCGTCGCACGGGCAACAAACCGCTTAAAAAACCGTTCGTCCTGTACGGTATCACTCAGCTTATGATAGGTCAAAAGCATTGCTACATCCGCCGCATAATCAATGACTTTTGCGCCTTCCCCCTCACACAGCATACGCTTCTTGGTCGGGTGAAAGGAACAATGCCCCGCTTTAAAGGAGACATCCTCCTCGGACAAAGCCATAATAAATAACGCCAGAAACGTAAAATCATAGCTGAGTGTCATGCGCGCGGCAAAGCCGTAGCGCCGTCCGAGCGCACGGCACAACGAACAATATACGCCGCGATACAGCTCGAATTCGGCAATCTTCAGTTGCGGTTTGCACGCCTTGACATACCCGAACATTAGCATACCCTTCTTTAACGGTTTGTGTGTATCATACCTTATTCATCCACGCAGAGGATAAACGAATTGTAAACATTTTCGATCATTCGAGCGAAAGAACGCCTTTTTCGATCATCGAACGTGCCGCCAGCATCACGCCGAGCTTTCCCGAATGGAAATTCAGCCCTCCCTGCATATAAGCGGCAAACGGTTCGCGAAGAGGCGCATCGGCCGAAAGTTCAATCGAAGCTCCTGCCGTAAACGCACCGGCCGCCATAATCACCTGATCGTCATAGCCGGGCATATCCCACGGCTCGGGAACCACAAAAGCATCCACAGGTGCTCCCTGCTGCATTCCCTGACAAAACGCCACAAGAGACGGCGCGTCTCCGAGGCGCACTGCCTGAATAATATCCGCGCGCGGTTCATCAGGAGTCGGCGACACCTCGTAACCGAAGCCGCCGAACAACGCAGCGGCAAACACGGCCGTTTTAAGAGCTTCTCCGACAACGTGCGGCGCATGAAACAAGCCCATATACAGTGAGCGATTATGGCCGAGAGACGCACCGACCTCTCTGCCGAGACCGGGCGTTGTCATGCGGTAGGAGCATTGCTCCACATACCGTGCTTTACCGCAAATATACCCGCCGTTTTCCGCAATACCGCCGCCCGCATTTTTGATCAGCGAACCTGCCATCAGGTCGGCCCCCACAGCCGTCGGCTCCGTTTCCTCCACGAATTCACCGTAGCAATTATCCACAAAGATACAGACGTCCTCGCGTACCGCACGAACAGCACGGACAATCTCTCCGATTTCATCCACCGTCAGCGAAGGACGAAGCGAATAACCGCGAGAGCGTTGTATATGTACCATTTTCACAGCAGGCTCATCACGCAAGGCACGCTGAATCCCTTCAAGGTCGGGACGGTCATTACAAAACGGAACTTCACGGTATCCGACACCGTAATCCTTGAGTGAGCCGTCGCTGTGTGCGCCGACGCCGATCACCCCGAGCAGTGTGTCATAAGGCGTACCCGTAGCTGCCAACAGCACATCACCGGGACGCAAAACACCGAACAGCGCAATCGTGATCGCGTGTGTCCCCGACACGATGGAATGGCGCACCAAAGCATCCTCGGCACCCATCACCTGTGCAAAGACCTCATCCAGCACATCACGGCCGCGATCACCGTATCCATAGCCGGTCGTCGGCACAAAATGGCTCTCACTGACGCGATGCTCAATAAAGGCGGACAGCACCTTTTGCTGATTATATTCCGTAATTCTTTCAATACGTTGAAATGCCGTCTGCGATGCTTCAAGCGCCTTATCGGCGGCTGCTTGCAAAGCGGGCGGTATATCAAAAAACAAGTTCTTCATTGTGCTTGATTCCTTTCGGGACTGTTATCGTTTTACACTGCCCCACTCCCCAACTGTCGAGAAGCCGAGCCGTTCATACAGAGCGTGCGCGTATGCGTTTTTCGGGGACAACCATACCGTCTTCCCCTCGCTTTGCAACATAGAC
>JAFQMR010000125.1 GCA_017396175.1 Clostridia bacterium | reverse complement strand
TACGACGGCACCAGCGCCATTATGCTGTCGGGTGAAACCGCGGCGGGTGCTTACCCCGTGGATGCACTGAAAACGATGGCACGCATCGCCGTCCGCGCCGAAAACGACATTGATTATGTCAAGCGATTCCGAAACCGTGATCTGGCGGGCGATTCGCCGAATGTAACAAACGCCATTTCTCACGCTACCGTCACCACCGCACTGGACCTCGGCGCCTCCGCGATCGTCACCGTCACCAAGTCGGGTATGACGGCACGGATGATCTCGAAATTCCGTCCGCCCTGCCCCATCATCTGCTGTACGACCAGCGAGACTACCCGCCGTCAGATGAACCTGTCGTGGGGTGTTCTTCCGATCATGGCAGAGGAAAAGGACAACATGGACATCCTGTTTGACCATGCGGTCGACTGCGCTGTACAGGCGGGCTATGTCAAGAACGGTGAGCTTGTCGTTATCACAGCCGGTGCGCCGCTCGGCGTTTCGGGTACCACCAATCTGCTTAAGGTACATCTTGTCGGCAACATTCTGGTGCAGGGCACGGGTGCTACCAATCACACCGCCTGCGGCAACCTCTGTGTTGCCGCCAACGAAAAGGAAGCCTTTGACAAATTCCGTCCCGGCGATATCCTCGTCATCTCCCAGACGAGCAACCGCCTCCTCCCGCTGATGAAAGAAGCAGCAGGCATCATCACCGAGGCCCCCGGCCTCAACAGTCACGCCGCCATCGTCGGTATGACGCTGGATAAACCGGTTCTTGTAGGCGCGGAAAACGCCACCAAGCTTCTGAAAAGCGGCACCACCGTCACGCTGGACAGCGAACACGGCAGTGTCATGTTCAAGGGGAAATATTCGTAAAAAAAGCCTTGTCACTCCGCGTGACAAGGCTTTTTACTTATACAGGGCCCGATAAACCGCTTCCGCCGAGGCGGGATCGTTCGGAACATATACCGCAAAAACGGGAACCGTGAGTAGCAGTTGCTCCAGAAGCGTCAACAGCTTCTCATATAAGGACGCTTCCTCAGGGCGAATCGTCTGCCCCAGTATCGAAAAAAGCGCCTCCCGTGCAGACAGACGTTCTACGCGCGTTTCGTCTGCACGACGGAGTACGGCGATCGCCTGCAACGGTGCACCGCGGTTCTCGCTGAGATCGTGTTTGCCGCAAAACGGCGTGCCGTACGCCGAAAAGACGCCGTTTTGAAGACGCACGGCCGGCTTATCATCGTTGAGGATCACCGCTCCGAGCTCCGATACCCAGTAGGAGGCGTGTGTGGATTTTCCCGTACCGCTCGTCGCGGAAAACAGCACGGCACGTCCCTCCAGCTCTACCGCCGACGCGTGAAGCAAAAAACCGTCAAAGCCGATCAGCTGTTGATAAAAGGCGGTCGCAAGCTCCGCGTATTCCTCATACGGATCACCATCCGAAACGGGAAGTCTGATATCCGCCTGCGCCGACCGATCACAGAGATACCGCTCGGCACGCGTACGTGTTACACTGTGATTCACGGTCATCTCCACCGTCAAGCCCGCGATCGAATACAGCGCCATAGGCTCCTCCCCCTTTTACAATGTTAAAAACGCCCTGTCGGCCTTTCACCGCAGGGCGTTTTGCAATTTGTTTGACTCAGAAGAAGTTCGAGAGAATCATACCGAGCAGAACCAGCACGAAGAACGCGATCGCGATCACCTTCGTAAATTTGCTCAGGCGCTGATCCCAGGTTCTCGCCTTACCCTTGTCCATAAAGCTATCCATCGCACCGCTGATCGCGCCGATGTTCGCCTGACGGCCCTGCTGAAGAAGAACGATCGCGATGATCACAAGGGAAATCAGAATCAAAACGATCGAAACAATAATCTCAAAAATGCTCATAACCTGTTTTACCTCCAAAAGCCGATTACCCGGCAGTTCATTACACTCGCGTACAAGTGATTCTATCACAGTCTTTCGCAAATTGCAAGTGGTTTTTTAAAAATCCGAAAAAACTTATGTATAGGATGTGCTCCGACCGCTCATACTACCGTTGACAGTGATACAAGAAACGTTGCGTTTGCCTTGTAACCGCTGTCGGAAAACCGCTTTCGCGCCTCCCCTGCCACCTCCGGCCGGGAGTCCGACAGCGGTTTTTCTTTTTGATCAGTCATCCAGTGTCAGCTGTTCGCCGAGGTCCTCCGCCGACAGCACCGATCCCGCCGCAGGGATCGCCCGCGAGCGGTAACGTGACGGCTTGACAAAGCGTCCGTCCTCGTAATCCTGCACCTCCGTCACGCGATGCGTTCCGCGCAGAGTCATCGCCTGCACACCGATCGTACTGCGGGAGGTCTTGACCGACACCATCGCCGTATTCAGGATCAGGTGGCGTCCCGCACTCGACACAAGCACAAGCTCCGTATCAACGGGAATATGCCGGATCGCCACGAGCGGCGATTTATCGCTGTAAGCGCCGATCAAGCGGCGGCGGTTGGTTTTGGTCGCATACGCCGACAGCTCCACCTTCGCGACCTTGCCGTTTTCAAACACGAACAGCAAATATCCGCTGTAATCCTTGGTGTTGATCATATAAACGGTGTTTTCGCCCTCTTCGAAGCCGAGCGTCGAGGGAATATAATCGCCCATAGCGCTCGCCTTGGTATCGGCAAACTCAGAGGCTTTCGTTTTGTAGACCGCCGCCTTATCGGTAAAGAACAGCAGATCCGACGCATTGGTCGTTTCCACCGTCTGAATCAGGCGATCGCCCTCCTTCAGCTTCTGTTCGGCGCTCATACGAAGCGATTGCGGCGTGATCTTTTTGAAATAGCCATCAGCAGAAAAGAACAGCGTACACGGATAATCGGGCACCTCTTCTGCCTGCTCGGCAACCGCCTCTTCGATATCCGTCGCATACACCAATTCCGTTCGGCGCGGCTGACCGTGTCTCTTGACGACCGCTTTCAGTTCATCAATGATAATGCGGCGCACACGGGATTTGCTTTTCAGGATCTCCTCCATATCGGCAATATCCTTCTCAAGCTGTTCAATATCCGCCGTACGCTTCAGAATGTACTCACGGTTCAGGTGACGAAGTTTGATCTCCGCGACATATTCCGCCTGGATCTGATCGATCCCGAAGCCGATCATCAGGTTGGGAACGACCTCCGCCTCTTCTTCGGTCGCACGGATGATCGCAATGGCTTTGTCGATATCGAGCAAAATCTTTGCCAGACCTTGCAACAGATGCAGGCGTTGCTTGGCCTTCGACAGATCAAAATACACGCGACGACGGATGCATTCCGTACGGAACGCTGTCCATTCCTCCAAAATCTGGCGAACACCGAGCACCTGCGGCACACCCGCGATCAGGATGTTGAAATTGCAGGCAAAGCTGTCCTCAAGCGGTGTCATGGCAAACAGACGGTTCATCAGACGATCGGGATCGACACCGCGCTTCAGATCGATCGTGATCTGAAGGCCTTCGAGACCGATCTCGTTACGCACATCGGCGATATCCTTGATCTTACCGGCCTTGACCAATTCGATGATCTTCGCGATAATGGCTTCTACGGTCGTGGTCGACGGGATCTCCGTGATATCGATGCAGTTATTCTTTTTGTCGTAGGTATACTTCGAGCGCACCTTCACGCTGCCGCGTCCCGTCTCGTAAATACGGTCAAGCTCTTCACGGCGATAGATCAGCTGTCCGCCGCCCGGAAAATCGGGAGCCTTCAACGTATCGCCGATCACGTGATCGGGATCCTTCATCAGTGCGATCGTCGTCTCGCACACCTCTTCGAGATTGAACGAGCAGATGTTGCTTGCCATACCGACAGCAATACCGACGTTATTGTTCACAAGCACCGACGGGAATGTCACGGGAAGAAGCGTCGGCTCCTTCATCGTGGCGTCGTAGTTGTCGACAAATTCGACGGTATCCTTGTCGATGTCGCGGAACAGCTCCTCCGCGATCGGATCAAGCTTTGCTTCCGTATAACGGGAGGCCGCATACTCCATTTCCGACGAGTAGGCGCGGCCGAAGTTGCCCTTCGAAAACACATACGAATGCAACAGCGCCTGATTGCCCTTCGACAGACGCACCATCGTCTCATAGATGGCGGCATCGCCGTGCGGATTCAGGCGCATTGTCTGACCGACAATGTTGGCCGACTTTGTCAGCTTGCCCTTTTGCAGTCCCATCAGATGCATCGTATACAACAGCTTACGGTGAGACGGCTTGAATCCGTCGATCTCGGGGATCGCACGGGACATAATCACGCTCATCGCATACGGCATATAGTTGGTCTCCAGCGTATCGGTAATACGCTGAGATTCCACAAGGCCTGCGCCTTCAATATGCGTATTCGGAGGCAGAGTCAGCTCTTTTTTCTCCGAGCCCTTTCCTTTAGTTGTCTTTTTTGCCATGATTCTCAAGCCTTTCTAAAAACGGAGACACAGGCTCCGCAACCGATTTTTCAAACAGTTTCCGATTCAGGTGCTCAGCACAACCGCACGCTCCGAAAAAGCTCTGAGCGGCTTTGCTCCCGCCGACATACGCGGTCACCGCTTCACAGCCATCCTCCCTCGCCCATTGCTCCACCGCGTTCAGCAACGCTCGGCCGACACCCCGACGACGGTGTTCCTTTTCTACCGCCAGTGCCAGAACCGCCTTGCGCGGAGCGCGGTAGGTACGCAAATCATCCCGCGCGTGAATATACCCGATCATACGCCCGCGATACACCGCCACAAGCAGCTTTTCGTCCGCTCGCAGGATCACGGTTTTCAGTTGCTTTTGCACGGACGCTACGGGAAACGAGCGTCCGAAACAGCTTTCATTTAATTGGGCGATCGCTTCGGCGTCCTCATACACCGCCGGACAGATCGAAACCTTCAGCATAATGTCAAATCCTTCCCTTATATCAGCTCAGGTCTACGTTTTCGAGATACATCGCACCGTTTTGCGCGATAAAATCCTTACGTCCCTGCAGGTTATCGCCGAGGAGCACATCAAACATCCGCGCTGTGCCTTCGGCATCCGACGGTTCCACTTTGACAAGGCGGCGGGTGGACGGATTCATCGTTGTGAGCGACATCATCAACGGATCGTTCTCACCGAGACCTTTGGAACGCTGGATCGTATATTTCTGTCCCTCCAGCTTTTTGAGGATCGCCGCCTGTTCCTGCTCATTATACGCAAAATAGGTGTCGGTTTTGGTCGTCACCTCATAAAGCGGCGTCTCCGCAATGAACACAAGACCTTCCTCGATCAGCGTCGGCGTCAGGCGGTACAGCATCGTGAGCAGCAACGTACGAATCTGGAAGCCGTCCACGTCTGCGTCGGTACAGAGGATGACTTTGTTGAAACGAAGCATCGACAGATCAAAATTCACGATATTCTTATTGGCTTTCGTTTTGACCTCCACACCGCAACCGAGCACCTTGATCAGATCGGTGATGATCTCACTCTTGAAGATCTTGGTATAATCCGCTTTCAGACAGTTCAGAATCTTACCGCGGATCGGGATAACCGCCTGAAACTGCGGATCACGCGCCTGCAGACAGGCGCCCATAGCCGACTTACCCTCCACGATGAAGAGCTCGCGCTCCGACACATCCTTACTGCGGCAATCGACAAAGCTCGCTACACGGGACATCATATCGTTGCCGGAGGACAACGTCTTTTTCAGGTTCAGGCGTGTGGTTTCCGCCTTTTCGCGACTGCGCTTGTTAATCAGCACCTGCTCGGCAATTTTCAGCGCTTCCATCTTATTCTCGATGAAATAAACCTCAAGGTTATGGCGCAGGAATTCTGTCATCGCATCCTGAACGAATTTGTTGGTGATCGATTTTTTTGTCTGATTCTCGTAGGAGGTCAGCCCCGCCGTCGAGAAGGAGGACGACACCAGCACCAGGCAGTCCTGCACATCCTGGAAGGTGATCTTACTTTCGTTTTTAAGGTATTTTCCGTTCTGCTTCAGGAAGGTATCGAGCGCCGAAACAAACGCCGACCGCACCGCTTTTTCGGGTGAACCGCCGTGCTCGAGCCAGCTGGAGTTGTGATAGTACTCCAGCAGGTTCTTACGGTTTGAGAAGCACAGCGCCACACCGAGCTTTACGCGGTATTCCCCCTTATCCTCACGGTCGCGTCCCTTGCGCTCGGCGGTCCAGTGCTGGATTCCCGTCATCGCATCCTCGCCGACCAGCTCCCGCACATAATCGACTATGCCGTTTTCGTAGTAGAAGGTCTCCGTTTCAAAGGTCTTCCCCGTCTGTATACGCAACTCAAACTGTACGCCGGGGTTGACAATGGATTGCCGCTTGAGGACATCAAGGAAGTACTCCTTCGGAACCGCGATGTCGGTAAACACCTCAAGATCCGGCTTCCAGCGAATGCGCGTACCGCGATCCTTCTTGGTGTAGGGCTCCTTCTGCAAGCCTCCGATATTTTCACCCTGTTCGAAATGCAACGTAAATCTCGTGCCGTCACGATGCACCTCAACGTCCATATATTCCGCGGAATACTGCGTAGCGCACGCACCGAGGCCGTTCAGTCCCAGCGAAAACTCATAGTTTTCGCCGACGTTGGTGTTGTATTTACCGCCTGCGTACATTTCGCAGAAGATCAGCTCCCAGTTGTAACGTTGCTCCTTCTGGTTAAAGTCCAACGGAATACCGCGGCCGAAATCCTGCACCTCATAAGAGCCATCCTCGTAGCAGGTGGTCACAATACGGGTACCGTACCCTTCACGCGCCTCATCGATCGCGTTTGAGAGGATCTCAAACACCGCATGCTGACAGCCTTCCAATCCGTTCGAGCCGAATACCACGCCGGGGCGCAGACGCACACGCTCGGCACCCTTCAATTGCGATATACTGTCGTTGTCGTATGCTGTCATCAGTTTCTTTGCCACGAATACATCCCATACCTTTCTGATCGGTTCGCATAGTTATGCAAGTATAATACACTATTTTATACCATATTTTGTGTTCTTGTCAAGAAAAACTCCGCAAATATAGAAAAATCCACCGCACAACCCGACTAAGGGCTGTACGGTGGTTACGAATCGGATTCCGCGTCTTGTTTTTCCGACGGTACCGTTGCTGCAAAGGTCAATGCCGTGACCGTCTCCGCTCCGTAGAGCTTAAGCATTTTGGCGCATTCGTGAAGCGTGGCACCGGTAGTAAACAGATCATCCACAAGCAGGATCTTCTTTTCGGTGAGCGGGAGATTCACATCAAATACACCCAGTACATTGCCGCTTCGCTCCATCATCGGCAAGCCTTTTTGCGGCGCGGTCGGGTAAATCTTGCGAAGAAGCGGCTTTACGGGAACGCCGAGCAACGCCCCGACCTCACGTGCCAGGCACTCGCTTTGATTGAATTCCCGACGGCGTTCATCCCTTGCGGTCATCGGCACAAAGGTCACCGCCTCCAAAGCGGCCGCATCGGTTCTCCGACGCAATGCCGATACCATCTCTTCCGCCATCGTCGCCGTCACGTCGTCATCACACTCCTGCTTCAGGCGCAGCAGTACCTGCTTGACCGGCCCCTCATATCGCATAGCAGCCACCGCCGTATCGAAGGCGTGGCGATGCTTTTTGCAACGGCAAAGCGATTTCGTACAGCCGCAATGCTTACAGCAGGGCTCCTCCATACGCGGAACCGTCGGAGCGCAGTCTTCACACAAGGATTCATCCGGCGCGATCACACGGTCGCAATACAGACACCGTCGCGGAAAAAACGCGTAGAGAAGCCGTTTAACCCACGGTCTCATGTCCGAACGCCTCACTTTCCGCTAAAAAATACGGCAATCCCGTATAGCGTAAGGTCTTCCGATGATTGTCGACCATCCGTTTCACCGTTTCCTCTTCACCGACGATGACGATCAGCTTCTTTGCGCGGGTAACCGCCGTATACAACAGCTGACGGTAGCAAAGCATCGGTTGCTGACCGAACAGCGGGATCACCACCGCATCGAATTCACTACCCTGACTTTTATGTACCGTCACGGCATATGCGGGTTCAAGGTCGCGGGCGTCATCTTTGGTGTAATACGCCACACGGTCATCGTATCGCACGCGAAGACTTTGGCCGTTGGCTTCGATCGCCTCCAGAATACCGATGTCCCCGTTAAAGATCCCGCTTCCTACCTCCCCGTCATCGCGCGTCCAAGAAATATCATAATTGTTGCGCGTGTGCATGATCTTATCGCCTTCGCGAAGCAACCGCCCTTCCGTCAACAGCTCCGCCTTTTTGTCATCGGGCGGGTTTGCCGCATACTGAAGCACGCGGTTGATTTCTACCGTGCCGAGCTCACCTTTGCGACCGGGGCACAGCACCTGTAATCCGCCAAACAGCGATAATCCGTAGTGATCGGGCAAACGGCGCATACACAGATCCGCAACCGTTTGCACCACACTTCGCCGATCGGGCTTCGGTAAGAAGAAAAAGTCACCCTGCTTTTGGTGAAGCTGCGGATACTCCCCTTGCACGATACGGTGAGCATTATTTACAATATGACTCTCCATGGCCTGACGAAACACCTGCGTCAGCTGCACGGTAGGCAACACCCCGCTTTCGATCAGGTCGCCGAGCACACGTCCCGCTCCCACCGCAGGAAGCTGATCGCTGTCGCCGACTAGGATCAGACGACAGCCGGCAGGCATCGCACGCAACAGGCTTTCAAACAGCAGAGCATCCACCATCGATAGCTCGTCCACCACGACCGCATCGGCATCGAGCGGATTCTTTTCGTTACGGGCAAACACCAGCTCATCGTCTTCGTTCCATTGTACCTCCAAAAGACGGTGAACGGTCTTTGCCTCACGCCCCGTCAGTTCGGCAATACGCTTTGCCGCACGCCCTGTAGGGGCTGTCAGCAAAACGTGCTCGTTGTAGCTTTCCAGAACCGAGATAATGCCCCTCACCGTTGTCGTTTTTCCGGTGCCGGGACCGCCTGTCAGGATCAATACACCACGCTCCACCGCTTGGAAGATCGCATCGCGTTGGGCCTCCTCATACAACAGGTGCTGATTCTTTTCAATCGCCGTAACACGCCCGTTCATATTCGGCTTCGGTTGCGGTTGCGTGTTCGCAAGCGTTATCAAACGGGACGCAATATACGATTCCGCACGGTAGAGAGGCGGCAAAAACCATAACGTGTCGCTTTCGATATCCATTCGCTTCAATTCAAACGCCTGCTCGAGCGCATACAGCTGTTGCTCCACGCCCTCCGCATCCGCCTCCAGCATAGCCGCCGTTGTCGGGATGAGCTTGCTTTGCGGGAGGCAGGTATGGCCGTTACCCGTGTTATGACGCAACACAAACAACAAGCCTGCCGCCACCCGACGCGGATCATCGGGCGCACAATGCATATCACGCGCAATCGCATCGGCGCGTTCAAAGCCGATACGGATACCGCTCGTGCACAGCACGTAAGGATTATTTTGAACGGTTTCGACCGTTTTCATTCCCCAACGCTTAAAGCATCGCATCGCTTCCGACGGCGTTAAGCCGTACTGCGAAAACGCCAGCATCACTTCTCGCAAGCCAAACTGAGCCGCAAAGCTCTCGCCGATTTCCTCCGCCTTGCGTACCGAAATTCCGCTGATCTGCGCTAAACGGCGCGGCTCCTTTTCGATGACCGTAAGCGCACCGTCACCAAAGGCTTGCACGATCTTCATGGCGAGTGACGGGCCGATGCCTTTGATCGTTCCCGACGACAAATACCGATAAATGGCGGTTGTATCGGTCGGCAGATACCGTTCACACGCCGCTGCACGAAATTGTTTTCCGAAGTTCGGGTGCTCTGCCCATTCGCCCTTCAGCTTGACCGTTTCGCCCACAGCGACCATCGGCAATTCGCCGACTACCTTTTGAATCCCGTCCGATTCCGTTTCCAGATCCAGCACCGTCCAACCGTTCTGCTCATTGCGAAACACAATACGATCCACACTGCCGTACAGCCATTCCTCCACGTCACTCACCTCCTTTTTCATCTCTGCTATTATACACGCTTTTACGATAGCGCGCAAGCGATCTTTTGTATTCTTTTAACGCTTCCCCGTCCACTCCTCGCCGACCAGTCTTTTCACTGTCTCGGCAAGCTCTTCCGAGGGTTGTGCCGTATGCACCGCAAGCGGTACACCGATCCGCTCGGCAGAGGCTTTTGCATACCGCAGCTGCAGTTCCGCATCCCCTTCATCCACCGTCACAACCAGCAGCATATCCGGAACGGACGGACGCAAAACACGCCATACAGCCCACGTCATAAACCGCGCCGCACCGTACAAAGCCAGCAGCAGCACCACCGTCAGACACACCGCTTCGAGCACTCCCATTCTTACCGCCTCCGATGCGTATTCAAGGATGCCCATCCCACCGCTTCCCGCCCAAAGCATCCCTGTCTGACAGTATATGCCGACGGGATGCAATCGGACGCAAAAAGCACCGTTCCGATTGAACGGTGCTTTTCACTTACAGTGTTGCTACGGTATCCAGCGCAAGACGAATCATCGCCGAAAAGCCTGTCTGCCTCTCTTCGGGCGGCAGAGACTCACCCGTGTACAAATGATCCGACACGGTCAGCAAGGTCAACGCCCGCTTGCCCGCTTTGGCGGCATTCATATACAAAGCCGCCGCCTCCATTTCCACCGCAAGCACTCCCATGGCTTTCCAGCGATCCGAAGCCGTCGGATCGTCATTATAGAAGCAATCGGAGGACAGAATATTGCCGACCTTAACCGACAACCCGCGCTTTTGTGCTTCTTCGTACATCCTGTGCAACAGTTCAAAATCCGCAATCGGCGCAAACGCGCCGGGTAAACGATATTGCGCCGCATAGTTGGAATCGGTGCAGGCGCCTTGCGCCAACAGCAGATCGTGCACCTTCACATTTTCCGCTATACCGCCGGCCGAACCGACACGGATGATGATGTCCGCATCGTACATATGGTACAGCTCATAACTGTAAATCGCAATGGAGGGCATACCCATACCGTGTCCCATCACCGATACGCGCTTGCCGCCGTACTCTCCCGTATAGCCAAGCATCCCGCGCACCGTATTGAAGCAGGACACGTTTTCAAGATAGGTTTCCGCGATCCACTTGGCTCTCAAAGGATCGCCCGCCATCAGCACGATCTTGGCAATCGCGCCCTTTTCGGCGGCGTTATGCGGTGTTCCCATTGCTCATTCCCCCTTTGTGATCTGAACCCAGTATACCGTATTTCGGCGTTGGATTCAACCGTTTTCGAATTATTCAAAAAATTTTAAAAAATCCTATAGGAATTTCGGCTGAAATGTGGTATAGTTATGTATTATACATATATTTACTTCGATCAAGAAGAAAGGAACTATGTGACACTATGGGAATTGCCAGACATTCAGACATTACACAGGAGGTTCGCGACCTGGCCTCCGTGTGCATCGAAAACAGCCGCATTGAACCCGAGCTGTACAAAAAATACGAGGTCAACCGCGGCCTGCGCGACCTCAACGGACGCGGCGTATTGACGGGATTAACCGAAATTTCCGAGATCCAGTCCTCCAAGGAGGTCGACGGCAAGACGGTTGCCTGTGACGGTAAGCTGTTCTACCGCGGCATTGATATCGAGGATATCGTCGATGGCTTTGTGTCCGATCCCCACCCGGGCTTCGAGGAGATCACCTATCTTCTCCTGTGCGGCCATCTTCCGAACAAGGATCAGCTTGACCGTTTTTGTCGTACGATCGCCGGCTACCGCACCTTACCAACGAACTTCGTAAGAGACATCATTCTGAAGGCCCCGAGCCGCGATATGATGAATACACTGGCAAGCAGTGTGCTGACGCTGTACGCCTACGACGACAACGCCAACGACATTTCTATTGACAACGTGATGCGCCAATGCCTTCAGCTGATTGCCACGTTTCCTCTGCTGTCGGTTTATGCCTACCACGCATATAACCATTATCAGCTTGGTCAAAGTCTTGTGATCCATCATCCCCAGCCGCATCTGTCCACCGCCGAAAACATTCTGCATATGCTTCGTGCAGACAGCCAATACACGCCGCTGGAGGCACAGATCCTCGATATTGCACTGGTGCTTCACGCCGAACACGGCGGCGGCAACAATTCTACCTTCACCACCCACGTTGTCTCGTCATCCGGCACCGATACCTATTCGACCATTGCCGCCTCTCTCGGCTCATTAAAGGGCCCCAAGCACGGCGGTGCCAACATTAAGGTGGTCGAAATGTTTGACGATATGAAGACGTGCGTCAAGAATTGGGACGACGAGGACGAAATCGCCGCGTATCTGCGCGCCTTGCTTCACAAGGAGGCCTTCGATAAAGCGGGGTTGATTTACGGCATGGGCCACGCCGTCTATTCCCTGTCCGATCCCCGCGCCCGCATTTTCAGCCGTTTTGTCAAGAAGCTGTCCGACGAAAAAGGCATGCAGGA
This sequence comes from Clostridia bacterium, assembly GCA_017396175.1. Classification (GTDB taxonomy): domain Bacteria; phylum Bacillota; class Clostridia; order Oscillospirales; family Acutalibacteraceae; genus RGIG1959. The sequence goes on along the minus strand of JAFQMR010000125.1, from coordinate 10,066 downwards.
GGAATATCGCCTCTATTCCAACGTCGAACGGATGGCACCGAAGATCATCGCCGAAGAACGCCGTATGTACAAGGGTGTCAGTGCAAACATCGACTTTTACAGCGGCTTTGTATACCGTATGTTGGGACTTCCGTCCGAATTGTACACACCGCTTTTCGCCATCGCGCGTATTTCCGGTTGGAGCGCTCACCGCATTGAAGAGCTGATCAACGCCGGAAAGATCATCCGCCCTGCCTACAAAAATGTTTGTGACCGTCGGGAATATATCCCTTACGACAAACGCTGACTTGACGAATCGAAAACATTGTAGTATATTGGATACAGGATATTAAAGGAGGTTGAATGCTATGCGTTTGTCTTCTCGCATGATTGCTCTCCTGCTTTCTCTTGTGATGCTTTTCTCGCTCGTTACCGTAACGGCATCGGCGGAAAGCCTCACGGAAGGCAGCTTTACGTACACCGTCAACGAAGACGGTACTACCGCCACGATTATCGGCTACGACGGTGCCGATGCGGCGCTTGTGATCCCTTCGACACTCGGTGGTCTGAAAGTCAGCGCTATCGGCGTCGATGCCTTCAGCAGTAATTATGACATCACGTCGGTGTCGATCCCGTCATCCGTTGTCACCATCGATGCGATGGCCTTCTACAACTGTGCCAACCTCGCATCGGTTGAGATCACGCCCTATACGCTGTTTGTCGGCTATCAGGCGTTCCACGGCACCGCTTATTTCAACAATATGCCGAGCGGACCGGTGTACATCGGACGCATCCTTTACGGCTATGCAGGCATTATGCCCGCCAATACGTCGATCACGGTGCCGTACGGCACGGCATCGATCTCTCCGTACGCCTTTTACAAGCAAACCAACCTGAAGGCGATCTATCTCCCTGTCGGTATGCATGCGATCGAGAGCTTTGCGTTTATGGGCTGCACCAACCTGTTGACGATGCGTGTCCCGCCTTCGGTCACGATGATCGGAGACGCCGCTTTTCTGAATGCCGGCGGTAACGTTACCATCTACGGCGTGAACGGCTCTGCAATGGATGAGTACGCCGACACGGAAGGTCTCTTCTTCTCGCATGACGAGACACTGGACTTCCCCGACGGCGATGTTAACCGCGACAAGGCGGTCGACTCGCGCGATCTCCGCATCCTGATGCGTATGCTTCTCATCGACGGACTGGCCGTCGACGAGGAGCGTGTTGCCAGCTGTGACCTTGTCTACGACGGCACAGTGGATTCCGCGGATATCCGCGCACTGCTCCGTCGATCCGTCGGACTGTAAAACGCACACAGAAATATCCCCCGTGAACATTCACGGGGGATTTTTTATACTCGTTTATGCGCGATGCCAGCGTACACCCTGCGGTGTATCCTCCAGCACAATACCCATCGCCTTCAGCTCATCGCGGATGCGATCGGATTCCGCCCAGTTTTTGTCCTTGCGGGCCTGCGTACGCGCTTCGATCATCGCTTCGATCTGCGCATCGTCGTCGCCCGTTGTCGCCTTGCGCTCATACAGAAGGCCGAGCACATCGGTCAGCTCGTGGAACGCGTCAAGCGTTTTGGCACACATATCCGCCGACAGCGCATTGTCGCGAAGCGCCAGATTGATATCCTTAACAAGCTCAAACAAGGCCGAGATCGCATCCGCGGTATTCATATCATCATCCATCGCTTCGATAAACTGCTCACGGCGACGGTTCAACTGCTCAAGCATCGCCGCATCGCCCTGTCCGTCGCCGCCGCTCGATTTTGCGAACTCAAGCGCGCTTTCGCAGTTATAGAGACGGTCAAGCGCCGCAATTCCCTGTTCAATGATTTCCGCATTGTAGTTGATGGGACTGCGATACGACGAGGAAATCAGGAAGAAACGGATCGCCTCATAGCCGTACTGCTTCGCCACGTCGCGCACGGTAAAGAAATTGTTGAGCGACTTGGACATCTTCTTATTATCGACATTGATGTAGCCGTTATGCATCCAGAAGTTCGCAAACGGAGCTTCGTTGCAGCATTCGCTCTGCGCGATCTCGTTTTCATGGTGCGGGAACACGAGATCCTGTCCGCCGCAATGCATATCGATGGTTTCGCCGAGGTAACGTCGCGCCATTGCCGAGCATTCGATATGCCAGCCGGGACGGCCCTTGCTCCAAGGAGAATCCCAATAAGGCTCACCTTCCTTTGCCGCCTTCCACAAGGCAAAGTCAAGCGGATCCTCCTTGTCCTCGCCGACGGAGATGCGCGCACCGCTCTCCAGATCATCGATCGGTTGATGGCTCAGCTTACCGTAATGCTCGCACCGACGCGTGCGGAAATACACATCGCCGTTTGCGGCTTTATAGGCGTAGCCCTTGCGCTCAAGCTCCGATACAATGGCGATGATCTCATCCATATTTTCGGTCGCTTTGGGATGCACGGTCGCTTCACGCACACCGAGTCCCTTGGCATCCACCCAGAATTCCTCGATATACCGCTCGGCAATGACATCATAGGTCGTCCCCTCTTCGTTGGCACGGCGGATGATCTTATCGTCGATATCGGTAAAATTCTGCACAAAGCGGACATCCATTCCGCGCCATTCCAGGTAACGGCGAAGCACGTCAAACACACACAGCGGACGGGCATTACCGATATGGATATAGTTATACACCGTCGGGCCGCACGCATAAATGCGGATCTTGCCGGGTTCGATGGTGGTCAGTTCCTGCTTCTCACGCGTCATAGTGTTGAATATTTTCATAGGATCATTCCTGCCTTTCCGAAGATTCCTGCGCCGAGAGCGCATCCAGTTGTTGTTTCATAAGCTCCAGCTCGTGGCGCATCTTACAGAGCTCTTGCGATACGGGATCGGGAATATGAATCTGATCAAGCTCCGCAGGCACCCGTTCGCCGTTGACGCGCACCACTCTCGCGGGCACGCCGACCGCCGTACAGTTGTCGGGAATGTCATTCAGAACAACCGCACCCGCCGCAATGCGCACATGGTTACCGATACGGATCGGGCCGAGCACCTTAGCACCCGCGCCGACCATCACATGATCGCCGAGCGTCGGATGGCGCTTGCCCTTATCCTTACCGGTACCGCCGAGCGTAACCCCTTGATAAATCGTGCAATCATCGCCGATTTCCGTTGTCTCACCGATCACAACGCCGGTACCGTGGTCGATAAACAGCCGTTTTCCGATCGTGGCATCGGGGTGGATCTCAATATTGGTGCGCCGCACACATCGTTGGGAAATCCAACGTGCCAAGAACTTCAAGCCGTGACGCGAGCACCATTGCGCACGACGATGCGAGCGCACCGCTTTCAGACCGTTATACAACAGCCATATTTCAAACGACGATCGTGCCGCAGGATCGCGGGTACGGATCGTTGCAATATCCTCTTTCAGTTGTTTAAACATAAAACCCGTAGGCTCCTTTTTTACTTAATGCTTATCGGTCTGCGCTGAAGTACCGACGATACTGCCAAAGGTACTGAACACCCGACCAACAGGTCAGCACCACCGATACCCACAGCAGAATCTGTGCTGCAAGGATCGGCAACGAAGACCATAAGGGATCGAAGCCGAAGCCGACGCAAAGCTCACGCCATTGCAACGCGAGAAGCATCGCAATAATCGCGATGTATTGCGCCACCGTTTTCAGCTTTCCGGCAAAGCTTGCCGCCACCACGGTGCCGTCCCCCGCCGCCATCAGGCGTACCGACGTCACCATAAATTCACGGGCCAGCACCAGCATCACCGCCCACACATCCAGACATCCCTGTGCCAGAAATACCAGCAAGGCCGCCGTTGTGAGCAGCTTATCCGCAATCGGATCGAGAAACTTTCCGAAATCGGTCACAAGTCCCTGTTTACGGGCAATGCGACCGTCCAGAAAATCCGTAAAGGCCGCCGCTCCGAACACCGCCAGAGCCACGGTATAATGAAACGGGAAAGCCACGAGGCACAGCACCAGAAACAGCGGTACCAATGCGACGCGCAATAAGGTCAGTCGATTCGGCAGATTCATTCCGCACACACTCCCATCAGATCCCAATCCATATAGTCTATGATCTCCACATTCACCATATCCCCGGGAACAAGTTCTTTTTCCGTGCTGAAAAACACTTTGCCGTCGATATCGGGGGCATCGCTTTCGGTGCGACCGAACCAGCATTCCGCATAACGGTCATAGCTTTCCACCAATACACGCATCGTCTTACCGACCTGCGCTTCCAGCCATTCCTGCGAAATGCGGGCCTGCTGTTGCATCACGATCTCGCGGCGATTTTCCTTCACATCTTCGTCGATCTGATCGGGCATTTCGGCCGCTTTTGTGCCTTCCTCCGCCGAATACGCAAAGCATCCGAGGCGCTCAAACCGCACCTCCTGCAGGAACTCACAGAGCTCCTCAAAATCCTCGTCCGTTTCGCCGGGGAAGCCCGTCATAACCGTCGTACGAAGCGTGATCCCCGGGACCGTCTCACGAATACGGCGAAGGAGCGCCGTCAGGCTCGCGCGATCCCCCGGTCGGTTCATCGCTTTGAGCACGCGTCCGCTCGCATGCTGCAACGGAATATCCATATATTTGGCAATTTTCGGTTCCTCCGCCATCAGCGACAACAGCTCATCGGTGATATGCTCGGGATAACAGTACAGCAGGCGGATCCATTCGATCCCGTCCACCGCACACAGGCGGCGTAACAACGACGGCAAACGCTTCTCACCGTAACGGTCCACGCCGTACAGCGTCGTATCCTGCGCCACAAGGATCAGCTCCTTCACGCCGTTTTGAGCAAGCGCCGTTGCTTCTTCGACCAGAGCCTCCTCCTCACGACTGCGCAGGCCGCCGCGGATCAGCGGAATCGCGCAATAGGTACAACGGTTGTTGCAACCGTCACCGACACGCATATAGGCAAAAAAGTGCGGTGTCGTTTGCACGCGGTTACCGTCAAGCGACCAACTGTCCCGCGTCGGAAACGCGTAAACCGTCTCGCCGTGCATCACCTGCTCAACGACAGCGGCAATATCCGCATTGGCACCGAGTCCCAGCACGGCATCACACTCGGGCAATTCCTTTGCAATTTCGTTTTTATAGCGCTCGGCAAGACAGCCCGTCACGATCAGCTTTCGGATCTGTCCCTCTTTTTTTAACTGCGCCAATTCCAAAATTGTTTCAATCGCTTCCTGCTTGGCATCCCCGATAAAGCCGCACGTATTGACGATCACCGCTTCCGCCAGTGCCGCATCCGCCACCAGATCCATCCCCGCCTCTTCCAGCTTGGCGAGCATCAGCTCCGCGTCCATTTGATTCTTCGGGCATCCAAGCGATACCATTCCTACTCTGATTGCCATATTGTAAGCTCTCCCCGATCAAGCATTATCCTCTGTCAACTCTTCCTCACGCAACATAAGCGCTCGTTGCGCAACGGCATAAGAAAAGCCGTAACGGGCAAGCATCGCCAACGCTTTGTCGCGTTGCTTGCGGTCACTCGCCCCATTATACCTTTTTTTTCGCAACAATTCAAGTGCTTGTTGCTCTTCTTCGTCAGGAAGTTCAAAAAGTGCCTCCTGCACAGTGTCTGCATCGAAGCCTTTTTCGCGTAACGCCATCGCGATCCGCTTTTTCGGATAGAGCTTGCGCGTCTGCATCGACTGTGCCAACATCCGCGCATAACGTCTGTCGTCGATCAGTCCGCTTTCGACAAGACGCGTCACCGTCGCTTCGGCACGGTCCCGCTCGATCCCCGCCTGACACAGCTTTGAAATCAGCTCGGCGCGTCCGTAATCGCGCAGAGACAGATAATACAAGGCCTTTTCCCGCGCACGATATACGGCGGAATATTCGAGGATGTACTGCCATTCCGCGTCCGTCAGCTCTTCGCCGATCGGGCGTCCGTATTGCGCCCAGACCGTTTTATCAATCAGCGCCTCGCCGTCTTCAAGCACCACACGTACCTGATGAAGCTTGGCCGCTTCTACCGCCAGCACCGTCACCACACAACTCTCCTTTATTGCTACCTTACATTCATTGTAACGCAAAAAGATCCCGCTTTCAAGCGGGACCTTTTTGAAATTGCAAGGATTTTCGGAAATCAGCCATTCGATCTTTTGGCAAAGCATGCGCTGCAGTAGGAAGGGCGTCCTTCACGGGGCTCAAACGGAACGATCGCTTCACCGCCGCATTCCGCGCAAACGGTCGTATACATCTTGCGTTCGCCTCGCGTTGCATTCTTGCGCGCATCGCGGCAAGCCTTACAACGGCCGGGCTCATTAAGCAAATTATTCTTTTCATAGAACTCTTGCTCGCCCGCCGTGAAAACGAATTCCGCTCCACATGCTTTACACACCAAGGTTTTGTCTTCGTACATGTCTAAGTACCTCTCTTTGAATAGATTTGCCTCTCGCCAAATTTTTCGGGAGTGTACTGGTGAGTAAAACGGCCGGGGCATCATTTATGAAAACGCCGAAGCGTTATCACCGCAATCATTACAGCAGCTTTGTAAGCTTTTTCCGAACACGCTGAAGCGCATTGTCCACGGATTTTGTCGATATACCGCACGAGGCGGCAATCTCTTCATAGGAATAGGCGGATAAATGGTACGTCAATACCGCGTACTCCATCGAAGAAAGCTGCTTCTTCAATCGGTTTAAAAACGCCGCATTCTCCTCGCGTAACAGCAACTGCTCACTCGGATCACTTTGCGACAGGTCCGAAAGACGTTCGAGTTCTTCAAGTACCACTTCACTTTGCTGAGGAAGTTCGGGTGTCGTCAGCTTTTTTGCCGCCTTCCACAACCGACGGCGAATGCATACACACGCAAAGGCGGCAAACGCAACCCCCGCTTCGGCAGAGAACCGCTTCGCGGCCATCAGCAATCCGAGCAACGCCTCCTGCATCAGATCATCGGAGTCGGCACGGTTAAAGCACAAAAGCGACATTTCGCGGCGGATCATCGGCGTCATACGCTCCACCAACAAAGCAAACACCGGATCATCACCGTTTTGAAAACGGGCAACCAGCTGTTCGATTTCTTCGTTCGATTGTCCCGTCACGAAAACACCTCATCAATTCCAATTGAAAGCTGTTTACCGCAGACGATCGGTAACAGCGCATATCAATTAAATTGTTGTTTATAATTCAGTATAGTATATCGCAAGCTGAAAGTCAATCGTTTTTTAAAAAAAATTATAAATCTTGTAAAAAATATTTTATCGTTATCCGTTTCATTTCGTTAATAGTGCCAAATACAAAGGTGGCGTTTGTTATATATTCCACAGTCAATACAAAAGCTCCGTCAACGCGGAGCTTTTGAGTGTTTCGAATTATGCAGAGACCTCCCACGACGAAAACGTCACCTCAAAGCCGATGGTCGGTACCTCTAAACGAAGCGGCAACCCGCTTGCCTCATCCAACGTCAGCGCAAACGGACCGCAGGCGCATTCTCCCTCTATGCGAGAAGCCCCTTGAAACTGCTCTTTTATTACCGCCTGATCCAAGGTATCGCAAAGCACACGGATCACCGCCCCGATCGGCAGCTCTTCTTCGCGCAACGTAAGCTCCATTCCGAGGTATCGCACAGAAACCGCCGTACCGTCCCACCTCATTGACAACCCGTTCATTGTCAACGGCTCCGACAGCGTCAACTCTGCCGCCGTCGGATCGGTACGATCCAAGGTGCCGACATATTCGGTTCCGTCATACATAATGTGTGCCTGACAACGAAAGCCGTCAACTACCGGCGTTACCGACGGCGAACACGCCGTACAAACGCATAACAAGCACATCAGAACAGAGATTCCTCGAATCACAAAGCGTCACTCCCGCGTTTCAAATTGCGAAAGCAAGGACGCCAGATCCCAAAGCAAATCCGAAGGCAGCATCGCCGTTTCACTGAGACGTGCGGCCGTTACTTCACTTGCCAGTCCGTGCAGATACACACCGCAGCAGGCCGCCTGACACGGCGATACGCCTTGAGCAAGCAGAGAAGCGATCATACCGCTAAGGATATCGCCGCTGCCGCCGGTTGCCAATCCCGAGCATCCCGTCGGATTCAGAAACACCTCTCCCGACGGCGTCGCAATCAGTGTCCGATGCCCTTTGAGAACCGTAACCGCTCCCGTTTTCTCCGCCAATTGCCGAACCGACGCAAAACGATCCCGCTCCACCTGCGTCACCGTCCATCCGAGTAACCGCGCCGCTTCCGCAGGATGCGGCGTGATCACCGTCGGTGCTGTTCTTGCTTTCAGCATCAGTATATGCTCGGAAAACGCATTCAGACCATCGGCATCCAAAATCATCGGGCAACGTACGGACGGTACCCAGCGACGCAGAAACGACGACGTCTCCTCCGCGGTCGACAGTCCGCATCCTACGAGGACGGCATCCTTACCGTTGACCGCGGAATCGAGCACCGCTTGTGACACCTCGGCAACCGCCCCGTTCGCGGATTCGGGGAGCGGATGATACACCGCTTCAAGCAAAGCCCCTGCCGCAATCGGATATATGCTGTTCGGAACGGCCATATACAGCAGGCCGAGCCCCATCCGCAAGGCGGCACGCCCCGCCAGGAGCGCCGCTCCCGCCATACCGTAGCTACCGCAAACACTGAGCAGACGGCCGTATGTCCCCTTATGACCGTTCGCGCGTCTTCGAGGCAGACACGCCCGTACAAAAACGTCGTCCGTCATGGTCAGCGACGTTTCGTATGTGCGGCACACACCTTCATCAATTCCGACCGAGCAAACCACCGTTTCACCGCAAAGCTCCCGACAGGACGGCACCGCCACATACGGCTTTTCCGCCGTAAAGGTCACCGTCACATCCGCCTGCAGTGTGTGCGCATCATACGTGCCGTCGTCGGCATACACGCCGCTGGGTATATCCACCGCCAGAACAGGACACGAACGCTCCCGCACGCGATCAAACAGCATGGCGTGTACCGTCGGCAACGCTCCGTGAAAACCGATGCCGTATACCGCATCCACCACGTGAGACACATCGTCAAACAGCGGACGCGTTAAAAACGCCTCCGCCGACAAAGGCTCCTGCGGAAGCTCGTAACGCGCGATCTGCGTATCGAGCATCGCAAGCATCTCCGCAGCAAGAGCCGTCTGCGGTTCGCCGCTCACCAGCAGTACCGTTACACGGTGACCGTTCGCCGCAAGACGCCTCGCGATCACAAAGCCGTCACCGCCGTTATTGCCGTTTCCGCACAAAATCAGCGTATGAGACGCGTTGTGCCCGTAACGGCGTTCAAATTCATCAGCGGCGGCCGTTCCTGCACGCTCCATCAGTGCCTTATACGACGTACCGCTGTCCACAGCCGCCTGCTCCAGCCAACGCATATCCCCGACCGTTACCACGCGCATCATACCGCCGCCTCCTTTGCTTTTGTTACATTGTGCGCATCGCGCGATCCGTTTCGATCTGTACAAGACGCGGCAGACCGCCCCGAAGCGCTTTGAGCACATCCTCGTTCGGTTCAAACAGTACCAGCGTCATCCCGGCTTTTCCTTTATACGTAAAGCACCATGTCGCCGAGTGCGCCGAACGCGCCGCCATGACCACACGGCCGTAAGGCTTTGCGAGGATCTCCTTGGAGACAGGCAGTAAGCTTTGGATCTTCTGTCCGCGCACGCGTACGATGGTTTTGCGATCACGCTTTGCAATAATCCGATCAATATCAATATCGCCGTTTGTCACAGCGTATTCCACCTCCCAGCTTTGCGAGGTCGCGATCCAATAGATACCGAAGCCGCACAGCGCTATCGTCGGAATCAGCATCTGAAGCATAAACAGCGCCGTTACCGCACAAATGGCCACCGCGGCAAGTACCGTGCCGATCACGATCAAAAGCCGTTTGCCGTCCAGTCCCTGCTTGACAATCTGTTCGCTGAAGCTATCCATAGTTTCTTCATTCCTTTCAAACCGTAGTACCGTTATTATATCAGCTTTCCCTCGCTTTTGCAATGAATTTGCTTGACCGCCTGCGATTTTTTCGTTATCATAAGTACAAATGCTCCAAGGAGGGATGCCCGATGACCTACAAAGAAGCCTGTGACTATATTGCATCTT
>JAFQMR010000124.1 GCA_017396175.1 Clostridia bacterium | reverse complement strand
TTGACGGTCAGCAACGCCTCACAGCGCTGTTTTTGCTTCACTGGTACATCCTGTTCCGTTGCGGCTCAACAGAGGAGGAACGCGAGCGCCTCAGACAATTCCATTACAAATCCCGCGACACATCCGAACGCTTTTGTCGCCACATGGTCGCGTTTCTCGCAGAAGGAGTCGGCGAACGGGATACCGACTACGCCTCTGTCAGCGCCGCGGTTCGCGATTGCGCGTGGTTTACGGGGAACATCGGCTACGATCCGACCGTATCCTCGATGCTGGTCGTTCTGGATGAAACGGAAGCGCAGTTTCGCAAGGAAGCGTCACAGGATTGGCAGGCGTGGAAGGCACGACTGTTCACCGATGACGTTACCCTCTGCCCTATCACATTTCTTCGTCTGGATATGGAGAATACACTCGGAAACGGCAACGAGATCCGTGATCTGTACGTCAAGATGAACGACCGCGGCAAGCTGTTGACCGATTTTGAAAACTTCAAGGCGTACCTTCACAAAGCGATCCACCCGACCGACACGGAACGCTTTGATCTTCTGCGCACCCACTTCGGCGATACCGACAGTGAAGCCAAGCGCATCACCCTGCTCGGCACCGTCAACAACGACTACACCGATCTCTTTTTCAACCTTATCGACAACGGAATGATCCACGACGATTCCGATCGGGAGGAGCGTTCCAAGGACGAGCCGTCTCAACGCTTCGATGCGGCGATGATGAATCTCTTTAACGAGATGATCCGTATGGAATTCTTCTGCCTGATGGATACGCTCGTGGATAAAAAGGATTACCGGAATCACGGCCCCGAGGTCGCAAAAATGGGCGGCAAGGAATTCTATCATTTCATTACCTCTCGCGGGGAAATCTACCGCAAGCACTACAAGCTTGACGACAGCCAAACCGATCCTGCGGGACAAGCAATCCTGCGCGGCTTCCGACGCACCCTGCAACTGCTGGACACTCTTGTTCGGGAACGAGATCTACTGATGTCCGAGGAACCGCTGGAAGGCGCTTATTCCGTCAAGGAGCTGCTCCTCCTCTCGGCGGGAGTCAAGGCCAACGCCGACCTGGCGGCGAGTCGTGCGATGTTCGCCTTTGTCGAAGCGTTCGGCATCCGAGCACAGGACGATCCGCTGTACCTTGCGTGGTCGCGTCTTGTGTGGCGTTGCACCGAGCTGATCGAATTCGAACACTTCAGCGACGCCTGCTCCGTCGGCGACGCCCTTTTACGCCTGCTCTCGAAACTGCCCGCCGACGCCCTGCCGACCGATCTGTGGGAGGCGGTATCCGCCTTTTCCCCCGCCGATGTCGGTTCCGCGCTTCTGGAACAGCAGTTCAAAGAGGAACGCACCAGAGCATCGCTTTTATGCGAAAACCCCGCCGCGTGGGAGCCTCGTATCCGCGCTGCCGAAAAGCAGAACCGCTTCGGACAGATCTACTACCTGCTGGAGCTGGCAAAGCAAACGGACGGGACCTTCGATCCCGTCGCGTTTGACAGCTACTTTCTGTTTTTCAAAAACCACTTTGAATGTGCCGACGTCAAGCACCTGGCATTCATTGAAACAGTGGACGCCGAGACTCGTCGCCTCTTTGAAAACGCTATACTGATCAGCTCCGATCATCCGCCCTATTATCACCTGATAAAGAAAGCGAACGGCAGCCAGATGCAGTTCCATCACCACAACTACTACCCGCTCCTGTCCACCAACACCGCAGAGGAACCGCCGCACCAAACGGCACTCGAGGTCATCCGCGGTACGGTGGCACAACGGTATGCCTCGGTAAAGGACAAGCTGGTCGCTCTGATGAACACGCTTCCGAAGCCTCAACGCGATGACTGGCGGCACTGTTTTCTGGAAACGGATCTGTACACCCTGCAGTTCCCCGACATCAGTTGCACCGATACCGCCGTTTGCTTCTCGGAGGACGGATACTGCCTGCTCTACAAGGGCGGCAAGCAAAAGCACACGCTCTCCTCAGAGCTTCACACCGCTGTGCTGTACAGCCAACTGCTCGCCATGGGCAAGAGCCCCGAGCTGCACCTCAACGGACAGGATCATCATTTACGGGACGGCGATATTCCCGCTCGCAACTTGACGTGTGACGGTAAGACCGTCTATTATCAGGACGGTCGTTTCCGCATCAACGGCGACTCAAAAGACTACACCTCCGACACGATCCTTGACGAATTCCGCTGACGCAAACGGCTCTGCGATTGCCGGAGTTGCTCCGCGAAACGTTTCAAAAGGCGCAGATCGAGACCCGCAAGCTTCGCGGCCTGCGCCGCTTTTACGCCGAAAAAGGAGGCGTGCCGGTAGGCTTTGAACAAGCCTGCGAGGCTCTTTGATGAACAAACCACATAAGGAGAGCTGTTTATGAGACAACTGACCATCAAGCGTCGCAAGGTGTATGCGGCATGTCTTGCCAAAATGACCGTCTACATTGAAGATCATCAAGCGCCCGAAGGCGTTCTCGGCGGTCTTCCCTGCCGTCGACTCGGTGAGCTGAAAAACGGTGAGGAGCAGACCTTCACGGTCAGCGACAGTGCCGCCACGGTGTTTGTCGCACCCGCAAACCTCACGACGGACCGCTATCTGGAGCGGCTGGTGATTCCCGAGGGGACCGACGATATGGTTCTCGAAGGACAATGCTACATCAACATTCTCGGCGGCAACGGCTTTTGCTTCGACGCCAACAACAACGCAGCTTCTGCGAAAAAGCGCAAAAAAAGCACCTTGCTCGGCGTGTTACTGCTGATCGCCGTCGGTGTCGTCAGCGGTCTGGTATCCTACTTCGTGACCTCTGCGCTGGTTTCCCCCTCGACCGCTCCGAAGGACTTCTCCTCGCACGGGTTGACCATCACCCTGACGGATGAGTTTTCCGAAATGGAAGTCGAAGGCTTCACAGCGGCATTTGACTCCGATCATTTAGGCGTGATCGCTTTGCGGGAACCGTTTTATCTGGCGGCAGGCTTCAGCGACTATTCCCTTGAGGAATACGCCCGGCTGGTGATCGAAGCCAACGGGCTGACAAGCGAGGTGCAAACCCGCGACGGGCAAGTGGTGTTTGAATACGATGCTTTCATCGCCGAAGCGGACGCCGACTACCACTACGTTGCGTACGTCTTCAAAAGCAAAGACGCGTTCTGGACGGTCACGTTCACTATGTTGGAATCTTGTGCCCACGACCACCGCGAGCAGATCGACCGCTACGCCTCATCGGTCCGCTTTTATTAACAGCGTATTCACCCGTCGCTTGACATTTCAGCGGCGGGTGATATAATTGTAGCCGATAGTTTTTGAACGGGAAGTAATGGAAATATGTACGGACTCGGAACCATCATCAATACCGCCGCCATCGTGATCGGCGGCTTATGCGGTCTGCTGTTCGGGCGGTTTATGCCTGAGCGGATGCGCGATACGCTGTGCAAAACCTGCGGTGTCTCGGTGCTGTTCATCGGTGTGGCGGGCACATTAAAAGGAATGTTCTCGGTCAGCGAAGACGGCTCCCTCTTATCGGGAGGGGATCTGCTGATCATCGGCTGTCTTGCACTCGGCGCACTGATCGGTGAGCTACTGAACATCGAGGGCGGCTTTGAACGCTTCGGCGGCTGGCTCAAGCGCAAAACGGGCAATGCAAAGGACGGATCCTTTATTGACGGCTTTGTCAGCGCCTCCTTTACCGTCTGCATCGGTGCGATGGCGATCGTCGGTTCGATCAATGACGGCATCTACGGCGATCCGACCGTACTGATCACCAAATCCATTTTGGATTTTATCATCATTATGATCATGGCCGCTTCGATGGGAAAGGGTACCGTTTTTTCGGCGATCCCCGTTGCCGTTCTGCAGGGCAGTGTCACCGCTCTTGCGGGGTTGATACGCCCGCTGATGACGTCGGAGGCCCTGCTTAACCTCTCGGTCGTCGGCAACATCCTCATCTTCTGCGTCGGTATCAACCTGGTATGGGGCAAGACGATCCGCGTCGCCAATCTGCTTCCTGCCGTTGTACTCAGCATTGCCGCCGCTTTTCTTCCCGTATCGTGGTTTTAAAACGAAAGCGCCTCTGCCTATATCGGCAGAAGCGCTTTTTTTATTCCTTCACAGTCTCCTCACACCGCCTATAC
>JAFQMR010000011.1 GCA_017396175.1 Clostridia bacterium | reverse complement strand
GCGCCGGCGCGCTCCGCTTCCTCACGGACGGAGTCCTGAGCCTGCTTTTTGGTACCGACAAACAGAACGGTCTCGCCCTTCGCAGAGAGCTCACGCACGAACATGTACGCGTCCTCGAGCTTGCGGACGGTCTTCTGCAGGTCAAGGATGTAAATACCGTTGCGCTCCGTGAAGATGTACGGAGCCATTTTGGGGTTCCAGCGACGGGTCTGGTGGCCAAAGTGGACACCGGCTTCCAGAAGCTGTTTCATGGATACGACTGCCATAATAAATTCCTCCTTGGTTGTTTCATCGGCGGATCTCGCCGACGGCCTCCGCAGGCGTGGTGAACGGTCACCGAATGTCGCGGCACCGACCGCCCTTTTCGCTCTGCGTGCGTTTTGCCGTAATATTGTAACACTCTCTTAACCGTTTTGCAAGCACTTTTTTAAGTTTTTTTCATTTTTTATCTTGTCCTCTGCATACGTTGTAGAAAAACCGCTTAAAAAGGAGTGGAACCGATGTTCAGTTGGATTCTTGAACTGTTGTCCCGAATGGTGTTTTTCGCGCTCCATCTCGCCTCCCCCGGTACCTTTCCGCGTCCGCTGTCTGCCGCCGCCGAACGGGAGGCTCTGATCGCTTACCGCGAGCACGGGGATCTGAACGCACGCTCAACGCTTATTGAGCATAACCTGCGACTGGTCGCCCACATTGCAAAAAAGTACTACAACACGGCGGTGGATCAGGACGATCTCAACTCCATCGGCACCATCGGGCTGATCAAGGCGGTCGACACCTTCGACCACACCAAGGGCGCCAGACTGGCCACCTATGCCGCTCGCTGTGCGGAGAACGAAGTTTTGATGCATATGCGCGCAAACAGGAAGCGCTCGCAGGATGTGTCCCTATCTGAGCCCATCGACACCGACAAGGACGGACACCCGCTCTCGCTCCTCGACGTCATCGCCGATGAGGATACGCTCGCCACCGATCTCGAGCTGAAGCTCAACAGTGAAAAGCTCCGACGGTTTCTGTATGAAGTGCTCGACGAGCGGGAACGCGAGGTGATCGTATGGCGGTACGGCCTGCGCGGAGACGGTCTGCCGCAACGCGAGGTAGCCCGCTTGCTCGGTATCTCCCGTTCGTATATTTCGCGCATCGAAAAGAGGGCGCTCGAAAAGCTCCGCGAGCGGTTTGAACAAGGAGGAAATTGACGCCGTCGCGTTTCACGCGACCGCGTCCCAAGGGACGCGCGGCGGGAGCAAGCCCCCGCCCTACGGTGCCGATTCGGGGGTTGTTGTCAATTTACGGCGTTATCGTAGGCGCGGATTCATCCGCGCCGCCATTGCCGATTTTGGTTCGTACACTACACGCAAAAACGGACGGGTTTCCCCGTCCGTTTTATCATCCTGTCCGCGTCAGCGGACACGTTCACTCTTCATTGTCTTTTTCCGTCGGGGTGATCACCACTTCGATTTCCAGCACGCGACGGGCGTCGGTCTTTGTGACCGTGACCGACAGGTTCTCCCACGCAAAGCTGTCACCTTCATCGGGGATCTTTCCGAGGCGTTCCATCACCCAGCCGCTGACCGTGGTCATGTCGGTCTCTTCGTCCGCTTTTTTGTCAAACAGCTCAAACATCTCATCGAGATTCGCACTGCAGACGATACGGTAGGTATTGTCGCCGAGCTTTTCAAACTCCTCGACGACCTCATCGTGCTCGTCCCAGATATCACCGACCAGCTCCTCGAGAATGTCCTCCATCGTGACGATGCCCTGTGTGCCGCCGTATTCGTCGGCAATGACCGCCATATGCGCCTTTTCCTTCTGGAGCAGACGCAGAAGGTCCTTGATCTTCATCGAGCGGGTGATAAACACCGCCGGCTTGATGATCTCGGACAGCGGGTGTCCCTGATGGTACACCTTGACGTAAAAATCCTTCAAGTGAATGATGCCGACAATATCGTCGATCGTTTCATCGTAAACCGGCAGACGGGAGAATCCCGTCTGGGAGAATTTCGCCGCAATGGCATCGCGATCGGCATCCTGCTGTACTGCCTCGATGTCCACGCGCGGGGTAAAGATATCCACCGCCTGTAGGTCGTGGAACTCAATGGCACTGCGGATCAGCTCACTGTCACTCTCGTCAATGCCGCCGTCCTCCTTCGCTTCCTCCACGATGGTGAGAAGCTCTTCCTCGGTGATCGAAGGGCTGTTATCCGAGCGGATGATTTTGTTCAGCAATTTTTTCCACAGCGAAAACAGGAAGTTGACGGGCGTCAGCACCCACATCAACACCTTCATGATCGGTGCCGAGAACATCGCAAACTTTTCGGGACTTTCCTTCGCAAGACTCTTCGGGGATATCTCGCCGAAGATCAACACCAGCACGGTAATGACCGCGGTTGCCACCGTCGGACCGGCGGCATCACCGAGCAGTTTTGTGAAATATACCGTAGCGATCGAAGTCACGGCAATGTTCACGATGTTGTTGCCGACCAGAATGGTCGACAGCAAACGGTCAAACCGCTCGGAAAGCTTCAACGTCGAAGCCGCCCGCTTGTTGCCGTTTTCCGCCATATTTTTTAGGCGGATACGGTTGAGCGACGAAAACGCCGTTTCGGTCGCGGAAAAATACGCCGACATCGTCACAAGGGCGATCATCACAAGAATAATAATACTGTCACTACTGTCCATAAGGCAGCGGAATCCTCCTTCAATTTTCACAGATAAAGCCATCGTCGGATTATGATCAATAGCCGACCTCTTCGCCGACCAGAATCACCTTGATACGATCCTTGTGCCGTTGCTTCGCGGACACCAGGTAGTTACAGCAAATGCGGGCATCCGTGCCGCAACCGAGCGTCATACCGCCTTCGGTACCTGCGCACGTACCGTTTTCGGCACAAAACGTAGCACAGGAAAGGCGCATCGCATTTTTCGGAGCCGTCACCGTCTTGACGCGCTGAATCGCCGCCTCCAGATCGGGCACCAGCTTCTGGATGCCGACCACCAAAATCACCGATTTCGGGCCGTAGGCGATGGCGGCAATGCGGTTGCTGTTGCCGTCGACGTTGTACAGCTCGCCGCGCAATGTCACGGCATTCGCGGAGCAAAGATAGGCGTCGGCAAAAAAGCTCTGACGGAAGATCTCCTCCACCTCATCACGGGTAAGACCTTCCTTGTTGCGATCGAGGAAGCGATACGCCCCGCTTCTCAGCAGCTCTGTCACGCCCGTTTCATTCAGCGTCACCGAGCCACCCACAGCGACCGTATCCCCTTCGTGCAGAAGAGCGGCCACCGCGGCAGGTACCTCCTTCGCGGTTTCGACATACGCGGCATACATATTGTTGCGTTGCAAGGCAGTGATTGTCGTGCGCACATTCGCGGGCATATCAGCCAAGGTCGGTCCCCTCCTCGAGTGCAGTCAAAAGATCCACGCGGCGTTGATGACGACCGCCCTCAAACGGAGTGGTCAGCCAGGTTTCGGCGATCATACGCGCCAGCTCCGGCCCGATCACGCGGGCACCCATCGCCAGCACGTTGCTGTCGTTATGAAGACGGGTGAGCTTCGCGGAATACGGCTCACTGCACAGCGCACAACGCACGCCCTTCACCTTGTTGGCGGCGATGGACACGCCGATACCCGTACCGCAGATCACGATGCCGCGGTCGCATTCACCGCTTGCTACCGCCTTTGCCGCACGTGCGGCAAACACGGGATAATCGCAGCTGTCGGTCGTATTCGTACCGAAGTCGCGGTATGGAAGCCCCATCTCGTCAAGAAGTCCCTTGACCATCTCTTTCATATCCAGCGCACTGTGGTCACACGCAAGTGCAATCGTCATTGTTGATCCTTCCTCTCTTCGATATCGTGGTGTAGTATACAACACTCTGTCAAACTTGTCAAATCCCGTCACGAATCCCGCGGCTCTTTCTCCCACGGAATCGCACAAAGCGCCTCCGCCACAGGCTCCCGCATCCAGATCTCGGGCGTGATGCGCAACGTAAAGCCGCAGGCGGTGTCCGCCGCCCATTCATTCATCGGCGCGCGCGGAACGCCGTACATCGCCATGATCAGCATAATCACACCGCCGTGGGTGCAGATGACCGCTTCGGTCTGTCCCTTACTCATCAGGTCGCGTACCACCGCCTCAAAGCTGTTCGCGATGCGCTCCTGAAAGCGAAGGGAGGGCTCACCGCCCGGAATCTCTCCGCTTTCGCCCGACAGCCACGCGCGAAAGGCGGGATGTTGCTTGAGCACCTCAAGGCTCTGTCCGTCCCATTCGCCGAGATCGCATTCCGTCAGTCCCTCCACCACTTCGGCATTACAGCCGGGGTACAGTACCTCCATCGTCTGGCGACACCGCATCAGCGGGCCCGTGAAATATCTGGCGCCCGTCGGGTATTCGTACACCTTCTTTTTCGCCAGCAGGTCGCTGAGTCCCGCAGGCGACAACGGCAGATCCGTACGCGAGCCGATATACAGATGGCGGTCGTTCGCGTCGGTCATCCCGTGGCGGATCAGGTGAATTAAGTAGGTTTTCAAAAAAAATCCCTCCGAAACTGAAAAATAGACTTTACAAACGTTAATTATTAGTATATACTGTACAGGCTGTACAAAAGAAACAAAGGAGAATGTACCGTGAACACCACATTTCCCCGCATCATTACCCTGCTTCGCAAGGAACGGGGGCTGAGCCAAAAGGCCGCCGCCGTGGATCTCGGGATCTCGCAATCCTTGCTGTCCCACTACGAAAAGGGCATCCGCGAATGCGGTCTGGATTTTGTCGTAAAGGCGGCCGCCTACTACGGCGTGTCGTGCGATTACCTTCTCGGACGCACCGCCGACAAGGCAGGCACCACCATCTCGCTCGACGATATCCCCGACCAGGCGGACAGCTTCGCCGCAAGCGGTGACTCCGATGCGTTGCCCGTGCTGAGCAAAAAGCTGATCATCAACTCGCTGAATATCCTGTTCGATATCCTGCAGACCTGCGACAACCGCGGCGTCAGCACCGAGGCCTCCTCCATTCTGACGCTCGCCGTTTATTCGGTATTCCGTCACATTTACGCCGCCAACCCGAAAAATCTCAAGGCGATGTTCTCCGTGCCCGACGATATGTTCCGCTCGGCGGTAGTCGCAGAGATCATCAAAAGCTCCACACGGCTGACAACCCTCTGTGCGGGACGTCCCTGCCGCGATTTTGAACCGCTGTCCGCGGACAAAGCCCCGCTCATTCAATCGGATGCGCTGACCAGAGAATACCCGCTCTTCGCCAGCAGTCTGTTCAATCTTCTCAAAAATGCCGAAAGTCAGCTCGGCGAACTCTGAGCCTTACCGCAACACCTTTTACGGTGTTGCGGTTTTTTCATCGTCCTTTTCGGAACGGGGCAACGGCAAAAAGCTCAGCCCCGCCGTCAGCACCGCCGTAACGAGTACCACGACCTGCACCATGGAAAGGTCGCTTCCGCCGTTCGGCACAAGAACGTTCGGAATGTACCACGACGGCGATACGATATCCTGCGTATTCCACAGCGGCATACCGATAAACGATGTCGCGCTGACGAAAATATTAAACGCCAGCAGAGCGACATTCACACAGGCGTGCACACGGTAGTGCCACACATCAAAGCGGTTGCCGAAGGACGCCGCCGCCGCCAGCATCGGCAGGAAGAACACCTCCAGCACCTGCACGATAAACAGCATAAACGCAAGCGAGGCAACGAGATTGTAGCCGAAGGGGGCTTCGGCGTTCATCAGCAGCACGCCCTCCTCGGGACGAACGATCGCCACATACAGCGGCAACAGCAGACCGATCCCGCCGAGCAAGGCGGGCACGACGATCATCGCCGCACGGGCACCCTTGCGAAAGGCGTCCATCGCATCCCACGCAAAGCCCGCCAACAGCGCGCCGACCACCGCCACCGCACCGAGGATCATCACAAGGATCTGCTCGAGGTTGGTCATAATATACCCGCTCAAAGCCAGCAACAAGGTTACTGCGCTGAGCACGATCCAGACGATGCCGACGATCGGCATACGAAAGGCGTTTTTCTGTTTCATACGCTCCACTCTCCGTTCTTCGAGTCCGTTACCTTGTATTATACGTCGTTTCCGTCGGTTTTGCAAGTATCTTCACGGTTGACAAGCAGGAGATTCGGATATAAAATAAGCAAAGACGATTTTTTTGCAAAGGAGTGTTGCCGATGGCGATCCGTCTGGATGCCCTTGCCGCCCGTCAGTTCGGCGTCAGCGAGCAGGAGGCCGCCGCCCTCATTATGGAGGGGCGCGTATGGATGGGCCATGTTCCTGCCGATAAGGCGGGGACAACGGTCAAAGAGGATACGGTGCTGACGCTCCGTGATAAGCCGAAAAAGTATGCGTCCCGCTCGGGGTATAAACTCGAAAAGGCACTCCACGTGTTCCCCTTTGATGTCGAGGGAAAAACGGTATGCGACATCGGTGCTTCCAACGGCGGCTTCACCGATTGCCTGCTCCAGTACGGTGCCGGGCACGTATGGGCGGTGGATGTTGCTTACGGCATTCTTGAATGGCGGCTTCGCTGTGACGAGCGCGTTACCGTGATGGAGCGCACCAACGCCCGCAACTTAACAAGAGAGATGCTCGGCGGCACTGTCTGCGATCGACAGCACGAGCGGAGGCAGGATCGCCCGATCCTTGACGATGCCGTTTTTGCCGAGCTCCTTTTGCGGTGCCTCAAACTGCGGCTTGATGAGAAGCATTGCCATACCGTCGTCTTTCAGGATATCGTCCATCGCGGGGAACAGCTTGCGAAGTGAGATGAATGACACGTCGGCGGTGACACGGTCCACCTGCCCGCCGAGCATGTCTCTTGTTAAGTTGCGGGCGTTGGTGCGCTCCATCACGGTGACGCGCTCGTCACAGCGAAGCCGCCATTCAAGAATGCCGTAAGCAACATCCACCGCCCATACGTGTTCGGCACCGT
>JAFQMR010000123.1 GCA_017396175.1 Clostridia bacterium | reverse complement strand
TCACGGTCCGCACGTTTTTCCGTGGTCAGTGAGCCTTTATACAAACAGGGCGGGCGCTCCGAAAACGCCGCGAATTTTGCGATATAAGGACGGTTCGCACGACCTCTTTCCGCGCTCCACGCAAGTCTTCCAAGCGCCGTCGGCAACCACGCAAAAGCGCCGAGGCATCCGATAAACGAGCCGATCGCCAACGTGCCGTCATAAACCTGAACCAGCAAAAACGCCGTGCACAGTCCGATCCAGAGCGTCGGCCATACCGCAAAAAGCGCCTTAACGGCGGCTCGCTTCCCGTGTACCTCTCGGTATTTCAGGCCCTGCTCTTCAAAGAAGCGTTCCTCCGCCTCACGAAGATAACGCTCCGCAACACGATCCTGTCGATAAAGGCGCATATCTCCCGCCTTATCGGGATCGTCCGCCGCATCCAAAAACGCGTAGTACACACGGTCAATATCCGCGATGGCTTTGGAAGAGGTCTGACGCAACCGTCGCGCGCGTTCGTTCCCCCAAACCACGACCGCGAGTAACAGCGCCCATACGGGGATCATATAAGGACACGTCACAAACGCCTGCGCTGAAAGCACCACAGCCGCAACCGCTCCGACGGCACCGCGGCAAGCATTTTGCACCATCTCGGGAAGCTGAACAAGGCCTTCACCGAGCGCTTTCGCCGTTTCCTCCAAGGTCTGAAGCTCATCACGGACAGCGGGATCATCGGCATCCGCCTGATCCATCGTCAGCAATTTATCCGTGATCAGCCGATCCACGGCATGATACAGCAAATCCCATTTGGCTTCCTTCCTGCGGCGAAGGGCACTTTCGACAAGCTTTAAAAAAAACATTGTCAATAAAAACGCGACCAATCGGCCTTGTATCCGAACCAACTCTTCCCCGAGGGATATCGCATTTACAATATGCACCGTAAAAGCCAACGAGAAAAACAAAAGCAATTCCGCGGCGATGCTGTGCGCCGCGATCCAAACAAAAAAATGCGGAATATATCGCGAGATCCATCGGATGCCGCGACGGTATAAACCCCGTTCAGATGAGGGAGGCTTCGTCATACGCTTCCCTCCCTTCACCGTAAAGCCGATGCTGCAGGCGGAACAAGCGGGCATAATCCCCGTCTTTCTTCATCAACTCATCGTGCGTTCCTTCTTCCGAAATCACGCCGTCTTTCACATACAGGATCCGATCGCACCCGCGCATCAACGACGGACGGCCGGAAAGCAAAACCGTCGTCTTACCTCCGTTAAGTGAGCGAATATCACTTAAGAAGTCTCGCTCTGCAAGCGGATCGAGTGCCGTTTGCGGTTCTTCAAGAATCCAGATTTGTCCATCCTTATACAGAGCCCGTGCCAATAATAACCGTTGAAGCCGGCCGCCGGACATCGCTACCCCGCTTTCAAACGCCGTCCGTCCGATATGGGTTTTCACACCGTGCGGCATAGACGTCAGGTCAAACCGCACCGTTTCAAGACAGCGGTAAAGTCGCGACTCCTCAACCGTGTCGCCTCCTATAAATTCCTCAACGGTGACGTCCGACACGGTCGTCCCCCGAAGAACAGCGGACACCCGCTCATAATACCGACGTCGGTCAGGCGTTCTTACGTCCTCGCCGTTACACAGTACGGCGCCCTCCGTCGGATCCAACAGCCCGCATAACAGGCGTGCCAGGATCGCTTGTGCGCGTTCATCTTCACCGACAATACCGAGCACTTCTCCGTTACGGACGGTAAACGAAACATCCTTAAGGCAATCTTTGTACGATACTTTCCGACAGGAAATACACACCGTTTCCTCACGCGGCATCGGGGCTTTTTCGTCCAAAGGCAGTTCTTCCCACGTAAGGATATCCGCATACTCGCGCAAAGCGCGCAAGGATCCCGAAAGCAACCACAGTCGCTCACATACGTTACTGACACAATGCGTAAAGCCACCGACCGCCGCAAAGCAAAGAAATCCGTGTGACAGCGAAAGGAACCCCTTTGACACTGCGAACAGCAACAAGCTGTAAGCAAACACATTGCGGATCAGCGTTAATACCGCATCTGCAACATTGAACAGAAAGCACACAAACGATCGCTTTCGAAAAAGCGCATAAAGTGCCTGCATCGAACGCTCCTGTAACGCGCGAAACCATCCGCTCAGGCCGAATACGCGAATATCCTTGGAATGCTCGGCAGATTCCGCCATCTGTCGCACATAACGAAGCGTGGCTTCGGCGGCCGCAACCGATTCCTCACGGCGAATCGTCCATTCCGACACCGCCCGATGAACCACCGCACTGCATAATGCCGTCAAAGCGGTAACCGTTGCCGCCGTCGGATCCCACGTCACAAGACACAGAATAAACAGGCAGGCGCAGACCGTATCCGCTCCTATACAAGACAAGTGCTCCCACAAGCGCGGAAGCGGTGCGTTGATATGCCGTCCCATAGCCGCCGTCGAACGGCGAAGCGCTTCGATCCTGTCGGGATCAACAATATGGGTATACGCGGCAGAAAACGCTTTATGCGCCAATACCGTGCATCCGTGCGTCCGAAAGCAGTCGCGTCGTTCCGAAAACGCGCCCTCCGTATACCGTCTGAATGCGTGAAACATCATCATCAGAAGCGTCAGAGCGATCACCCAAAGCATCAACGTCTCAAGCGGCAACCGTGTTTCCAGGCCGTACAAAAGCAACGGAAGTGCCATCCATTCCGTAACAACCGTACCGACCGCCGCCAGCGCTGACAGCACGGTAAACAAGCCCAAACCATCGGCGTACCGTTGCACACGACGCAACCATTGCCGACAGCTGTGCGCCGTCTTCCGTTCGCTTGCATTCATTCGACGTCTCTCCCCCTGCATTCCTTTTTCTTATAACATAAAAAAGCCCCAAACGATACCGCTTGGGGATGAAAGGCTGATTTTCGGTGACGAACTGCGCACACTCATTGCGGCAACAGAATCTCCGTGGTGAAGGCGCCGTCCTCGCTGTTACGGCTGATGTACCCGTCAAGACGAGCGACGATCCGATCGATCCGCACCAATCCAAAGCCATGTCCGTCACCCTTGGTCGTTTCAAAACGGCCATCGGTTTTCTTGAGCTTGCGTCCCGCCGTAAGATTGGTGAAAGAAATGTACAGCTGTGTGTTTTTCATATCCATATACACACGGATCATACGTTGCTCGGGCGGAAGGCGAAGGCTCGCCTCGATCGCATTGTCAAACAGATTTCCGAGGATCGCACAAAGATCAAGCTCGGAAACGGATAACGCCACCGGAATATGCGCATCCACCTTGACGGGTATATCTTTGGATCGCGCAAGCGATACCTTGCTGTTTAAAATCGCATCGGTCATCGCATTGCCCGTTTTGACAACGGTGTCAAGCGACCGAAGCTCCGTGTCAAGCAGATCCAAATATTGCGTGATCGCCTGCATATCCCCTTTTGCCGCATAGGCTTTCATCGTCTGAATGTGATTGGCGTAATCGTGACGCCAGCCGCGCATCTGCCGATACATATTCTCCACCTCGGCGTAATGCGTATCAAGAAGCTCGCGCTGATACGCGGCAATGGACTCTTCCATTTTTCTTGAAAGAATAGCCACAGGGACTTCACCTCACATCCGTTCAATAATGGCACGGTTGACCGTTTCATACATACCGCGCGACAGCGGCACCGTTTCTCCGCCTGTCAGGATCACTTCCGTACGCGTCACGCGCCGTACATACGTCAGATTGACCACAAACGAGCGTCCGGTTCTGGCAAAGCGCTCATCAAGCTGCGATTCCAGATCGGACAACGTCTTTTTCGCCGTGACGTCCGCCGAAGCATGTACCGTCACGTAATTCCCGTGAACCTCCAGATAACGGATCTCCGACAGCGGAAGATAGTAGCTTTCTCCCGCCGTTTCCAGATGCAAAAAGCGGTCCCGTTTCCCGAGTAAGCCGCACGCTTTATCGAGCACCGAAAACAGCTTATCCTTATCTACGGGCTTCATCAGATAATGCAACGCCGATACGTCATAGCCTTGGGCAATATACTCGGAATAGCCCGTCACAAACACGATAACCGCCGTCGGATGCCGACGGCGAACCGTCTGTGCCAGCTCCATACCGCTGATACCGGGCATTTCGATATCCAGGAGAAACACGTCAAACTGCTCGCACCCTTCAAACAGGACCGCCTGAGCCGAACGGAACACCGAAATCTGCGCGGTATGCTCCCTCTGCGCCATATAGGTCGATACAAGATTTTTCAGATATTCTCCCTGCGCGGCATCGTCGTCGCACACGGCAATACGGTATTCCACGGTGTTCACCTGCCTGTCACGGTGTATTTTTCCAGTAACGCTGTCGGATGGTACGAAAGCTTTGATTTGCGTAAGCCTTCATCACCGCAATCCTCTTCGCGATTGATATAGAGAACGGTGTCATCCACAAATGTCGAGGCAAAGCCCTGAACAAGCTTCTGATATACGCCGTCATACGAGGTGTCGGCTTTTTCAAAATTGACATACACGGTATCCCCGACACGAGAGCCCGCCGAAAATCCGACCATACAGTCTTCGACAAACAGCACGATACCGAACAGTCCCAGCTCCTTCATCGAATTAAGGGCTGTGCGTGTGCGGAAAATCTCTTCCTCTGCCAGAGACGAGTCTTTGTTGCGTAGGATCGCAAAGCGATCGAGGAAGGCCTCGATCAGCGGCAGATGCGACGGCGACAGCCGCTCAAACCGATACGACGGATACAGCCGCTCAAAACGTCGGACATGGTTGCGCTGTTTGGCATAAGCGGCCCCTGCAAAAGCCGCCATCGCCTGCGCATCATAAAGGTAATCACACCAATCGCGTTCGGATTCCGTCTGAACATCCCGCCCGAGCACCTCATACACAAGCGGCAATGACTCTTGCGGTATCAGC
>JAFQMR010000122.1 GCA_017396175.1 Clostridia bacterium | reverse complement strand
TACCGACGCGAAGGGCTACAACCAGACAGCGTACACGATGGAATTCAATCCGTCCACCGGCCTGATCCCTATGGGCTATCAGAAGTGGGTCGGCGGCTATGACTATACCTACGAGTCGGTCGACGATGCACGTGCCGCGGGCTACACCGTTTACGGTGCCATCAACGGCGAGTTCTTCTCGCCCCACGGCAATGCGAACGCCGGCACGCTGACCGGAAAGCTGATCACCAACGGTCGCATTATGTCGGACCACGAAGGTTGCAACGATGTGTGCTTTGCCATTGATCACGACGGCAAGCTCCAGATCGTCAACAATTCCGAGATTGCCTATCGCTTCTTTGTCGAAGGCAAGGAATACACGCAGTGGAACGGTGCGGCGGCGATCGCGCGCATCAACAAGCGCTATAATGACAACTGGGCTTGGGGCCCGATCTGCTACTTCGACTCCGGTTGCGGCTCCAAGACGGATACCGTTTCGACGCATCCCGGCGTTGAGGTCGTGTTCAACAAGCTCCACGGCACCGAGCTGACCGTCGAAGGCATCCTCGAGGGCGAGGTTGTTTCGGTCAACACCAACACCTACGGTACCTCCTTCTCCGACAACCAGTTTGTGCTGTACTGCCACGGCACCGCGGGCGAGTTCACCACGATGCTCTCCTCGCTGCAGGTCGGCCAGAAGGTTCAGATCTATCCCGAGGTTGTCAACGCGGAAGCGAAGGATGTCCTGAAGAATGCGGTGACCGTGTCCTCGGCAACCTATCCGATCGTTGTGAACGGTCAGGATAATACCAACAACACGCCGAACGCCTCCGACATTTATGCGACCCGCGCTCAGCGTACGGCGCTCGGCGTGAAGGCGGACGGCACCTATGTGTTTATGTGCGTTGACGGTCGCGGCGACAACGCGAACTATAACAAGGGTATCAACCTGAAGGAGCTCGCTGCTCTGATGATCAATATGGGCTGCGTCACGGCGTTCAACCTGGACGGCGGCGGCTCCTCGCAGATGTATGTGAAGGATCAGGACGTCTTCACCTACGGCCGCGAGGTCGGTAGCTCGATTCTGATCGTCGGCCGTGACGGCCAGGCGACCTCTGCGACGGCGAAGCAGGAACTCAATGATTGGATCTACAATGCGAACACGGCGACCTATCCCGACGACAGCGTGAAAGCGGCTGTGATGGCGGCGGTTGCGGAAGCGGAAGCAATTTACAACGATGCGAATGCGATGACCGCGGACTTTGTCCGTGAAGCGATGGACATCAAGAAGGCGATGGGCGTGATGACCTCCATCGAGCCGAAGAAGTACATCTCGCTGGATGCGAATGACTGGACTTATGATTCGGGCATTATGAAGGCGGAGAATGATGCGGATGGCGCGCTGGTGCTCTCGAACACCAACAGCCAGTGGCCGTCGGCGACTCTGACGGTGGATATGCAGGTTCCCGCTAGCTACAACCTCTATTTTGATATCACCATCAACGGCCAGTCTTCGGTCAACCTCTACACGGAGGACGGCACCGAGATCAAGCTGAACAATTTCATCGCTCCCGGCTCGTGCGATGCGAACTCGGACGACATCATCGGTAACAAGAAGACCTTTAAGGGCTCTGTCAGCGTAGCCGACATCTCGGCTTCCGGTCTGGATTTCACTTCCTTGAAGCTCTTTGCGGTCGGCGGTGCGGGCGACGGCTCGAAGGTTACTGTTCGTGAGCTCACCTTCCGTGATCCCTATTCGGGTGGTGACGTCAACGGTAACGGCACGGTCGACAGCACCGATGCGCGTGAGGTACTGCGCCACATCGCCAACAAGACCGCTCTGACCGGCAGCCCCCTGGCGGCGGCAGACGCGAACGGCGACGGCGTGGTTGATACGCAGGATATCCGCTATATGCTCAAGAAGCGTGTCGGTCTTGCGTAATTTGCAATAATCACTTGTGATACGGTCGGGGGGGGGTA
>JAFQMR010000121.1 GCA_017396175.1 Clostridia bacterium | reverse complement strand
GTCGACGCTGATGCTGGCGGGCATTCGGGATATTCTGATCATCTCGACACCCACCGATCTGCCGAACTTCAAAAAGCTGCTCGGTGACGGCTCGCGCTTCGGCATCAACCTGTCGTATGCGGAGCAGCCCTCGCCCGACGGCCTGGCACAGGCGTTTCTGATCGGTGAGGAGTTCATCGACGGCGACAGCTGTGCGATGGTGCTCGGCGACAACATCTTTTACGGCGGCGGCCTGACAAAGCATCTGAAAGCGGCGGCCGCACGCGAGAACGGCGCGACGGTGTTCGGCTACTACGTCGAGGATCCCGAGCGCTTCGGTGTCGTGGAATTTGACGAAAACGGCAAGGCGATCTCCATTGAAGAAAAGCCGCAGAACCCGAAATCGAACTACTGCGTGACGGGACTGTACTTCTATGACAACCGCGTTACGGAGCTGGCCAAGCAGGTCAAGCCCTCGGCACGCGGAGAACTGGAGATCACCGATCTCAACCGTATGTACCTCGAGGACGGTACGCTGAATGTCGTGACGCTCGGCCGCGGCTATGCGTGGCTGGACACCGGCACGATGGAATCGCTTGCCGACGCGACGCAGTTTGTGCGCATCGTCGAAGGTCAGCAGGGCGTGCAGATCGCGGCGGTCGAGGAAATTGCGTACAAGAACGGTTGGATCGATAAGGAGACGCTGATGGAGTCGGCGAATGCGTACGGCAAATCGCCCTACGGTCAGCATCTCAAGAATGTCGCGGAAGGGAAGTATCTCTACTGATGAAACTGTTGATCACAGGCTCGAAGGGCCAGCTCGGCAACGAGCTGCTTACCATTTTGAAAAACGGCCGTGCGGAGATCGGTGCGATCCATGAGGCGTACAAAGGCGCCGAGGTGATCGGTGTGGATGTGGATGAGCTCGATATCACCGACACCGCCGCTGTGTACGCGATGGTGCAGAAGGAACGTCCCGACGTGATCCTCAACTGCGCGGCGATGACCAATGTCGACGGCTGTGAGACGATGCTGGAAACGGCGATGAAGGTCAACGCCATCGGCCCGCGCAATCTGGCGGCGGCGGCGACCGCTGTCGGGGCGAAGCTGATCCACGTGTCTACCGACTACGTATTTGCGGGCAACGGCACCTCACCCTACTGCGAGTGGGAGCCGTGTGCGCCGAACACCGTTTACGGCAAGTCGAAGCGTCTCGGCGAGGAATACGTACTGGCGCAGTGCCCGCGTTCGTTTGTGGTGCGCACCGCGTGGCTGTACGGCTATGTCGGACATAATTTTGTCAAGACGATGCGTAAGCTCGGTGCCGAGCGGGAGCGCCTGACCGTGGTGTGCGATCAGCGCGGCAACCCCACCTCGGCAAACGACCTTGCCTATCATATGCTCAAGCTCGTACTCACCGACGAATACGGGGTGTATCATTGCACCAACGAGGGCGAATGCAGCTGGTATGATTTCGCCTGCCGCATTATGGAAAAGAGCGGGCTTTCGTGCGAGGTGGCGCCCTGCACAACGGCGGAATATCCTTCGAAAACGCCGCGTCCCGCCTACTCGTCGCTTCAGAACCTGTCGCTTGCCTGCACGGTCGGCAATGAAATGCGTCCGTGGGAGGAAGCGCTCGATATGTATCTTGAAAATCTGGGAGGAATGGACCAATGAAAACCTATCTTGTGACCGGCGGTGCGGGCTTTATCGGCTCGAACTTTGTGCTGTATATGCTTCAAAAGTACGACGACATCTTCATCGTCAACATCGACAAGCTCACCTATGCGGGCAACCTTGAAAATCTCAAGTCGGTGGAAAACCATCCCCGCTACACCTTTATTCAGGCGGACATCTGCGACGACAAGGCGATCGCGGACATCTTTGCGAAGTATGACATCGACTACGTCGTGAACTTTGCGGCCGAGAGTCACGTGGACCGTTCGATCGCGGATCCCGAGGTGTTTGTGCGCACCAACGTGCTGGGCACCGTCAATCTGCTCAACAACGCCAAAAAGGCGTGGCAGATCGGCGACGATCAGTACAAGGAGGGCGTGAAGTACCTGCTGGTCTCCACCGACGAGGTGTACGGCTCGCTGGGCGAGACGGGCTACTTTATGGAAACCACCCCGCTCGATCCGCACTCCCCCTATTCGAGCAGTAAGGCGTCCGCCGACCTGTTTGTCAAGGCGTACGGCGATACCTACAAATTCCCCATCAACATCACCCGTTGCTCCAACAACTACGGCCCGTAACAGTTCCCCGAGAAGCTGATCCCGCTGATCATGAACAACACGCTCAATCATAAGAACCTGCCCGTCTACGGCGACGGTATGCAGGTGCGTGACTGGCTGTACGTGGACGACCACTGCAAGGCCATGGATATGGTCGTGCGTGACGGCGTGCCCGGTGAGGTCTACAATGTCGGCGGTCATAACGAGCGCCCGAACATCTTCATTGTCAAGACCATCATCAATTACATCAAAGAGAACGTCGACGACACCGTCGGCGAGCATATGATCACCTATGTGACCGACCGTAAGGGCCACGACCGCCGCTACGGTATCGATCCGCAGAAGATCAAGGACGCCCTCGGCTGGTATCCCGAAACGCCCTTTGAGGTGGGCATTGTCAAGACGATGCAGTGGTACCTCGACAACAAGGAGTGGGTGGAGAACGTCACTTCGGGCGCGTATCAGCAGTATTACGAGAAGATGTACGCGGGTAAATAAGACGAAAAACGGAGGGCTCAACCAATGGAAAGCGTCACCTATGGAAATTTTACGTTTGAAAAAACCGCGATCGACGGCGTGATCATCGTGCACCCGAAGGTGCACGGCGACAACCGCGGCTACTTTATGGAAACCTACGTAAAGAAGCATTTTATCAGCGGCGGCATCGACGCCGATTTTGTGCAGGACAATCAATCGTCCTCCACCTACGGCGTGCTTCGCGGCCTGCATTTCCAGCGCGAGCATACGCAGGCGAAGCTAGTGCGCGTTGTGAAGGGCGAGGTGTACGACGTCGCGGTTGACCTTCGCAAGGGCAGTCCCACGTTCGGACAGTATGTCGGCGTGCTGCTGTCGGCGGAGAATAAGAAGCAGTTCTTTGTTCCGAAGTATTTTGCGCACGGCTTCCTTGTCCTGTCCGAGGAAGCGGAATTCGTTTATAAAGTGGATGACTACTATGCTCCCGGCTCGGAGGTGGGCCTGATGTGGAACGATCCCACCGTCGGCATCGATTGGCCGATTCCCGAGGGCATGGAAGTGAAGCTGTCCGAAAAGGACACGAAGAATCCGCCCTTCAACGAAATCGACTGGTAACGGCATATCGGCGGCACCGCGTGGGTATACTACCTCTTGCTGAAGGGGGAGTACGCGATGCCGCTGATTTTGTTAGAGCATATTTATAAGCAGTACGAAACCGAGCGGGTGCAGGTGGAAGCCCTGCACGACGTATCGCTTGCCGTGAGGCGCGGTGAATTTCTCGCGATCGTCGGGCGTTCGGGCTCGGGAAAGTCGACGCTGATGAATATCATCGGCTGTCTCGATACCCCGACCGACGGACGGTACATTCTTGACGAGCGGGATGTGTCGCGTCTGTCGGATAAGGCGCTGTCGCAGGTGCGGGCGCAATGCATCGGCTTCGTGTTTCAGAAATTCCACCTGATGCCCGAGCTGACGGCGCTCGAAAACGTCGAGTTGCCGCTTGTGTACCGCGGGCTGTCTTCGGCAAAGCGCCGCCGTCTGGCGGCGGACAGCCTGAAACGGGTGGGA
The DNA here is from genome assembly GCA_017396175.1 of Clostridia bacterium. Classification (GTDB taxonomy): domain Bacteria; phylum Bacillota; class Clostridia; order Oscillospirales; family Acutalibacteraceae; genus RGIG1959. The sequence goes on along the minus strand of JAFQMR010000121.1, from coordinate 4,113 downwards.
CTTGAGGAGCGGATGCATCATCGCCCGTCGGAGCTGTCGGGCGGTCAGCAGCAGCGGGTGGCGATCGCCCGCGCGATCGCGGCGCATCCGCCGCTGATCCTCGCCGACGAGCCGACAGGCAACCTGGACAGTGCGTCGGGCGAGACGGTGATGCACCTGTTGAAGGAGCTTCACGCCGAGGGGCATACCGTCGTGCTGATCACCCACGACAGAGCGGTGGCATCCGCCGCTGAGCGGGTGATCCGTCTGCGTGACGGGCGGCTGACGGAGGAACAGGAAAAGGAGCAACACATATGACCGCAGAGCAATATATGGAGGAGGCGTTACGCCTTGCAGGAGAAGCCGCCGCCGAGGGGGAGGTACCCGTCGGGGCGGTGATCGTGCGTGAGAGCGACGGCGTGATCGTCGGACGCGGGCGCAACCGCCGCGAGCAGGCGCGTCACGCGCTGTCGCACGCGGAGCTGGAGGCGATCGACGAAGCCTGCCGCACGCTCGGCGGCTGGCGGCTTGCGGGGTGTACCCTGTATGTGACCTTGGAGCCGTGCCCGATGTGCGCGGGCGCGATCATCAATGCGCGGCTCGACCGCGTGGTATTCGGCGCATCCGATCCGAAGGCGGGCTCCTGCGGTTCGCTTGTCGATCTGTTCGCGCTTCCCTATAACCATAAACCGCTTCTCGAAAGCGGGTTGTGTGAAGCGGCGTGTGCCGAGAAGTTGAAAACGTTTTTTAAGACGCTTCGTAAGAAGCGGGTACATACAAAGGAGTTACAGGATGAAGGAGACGATCACGGCGCTCCCGACGGAGCAGAATAATCCCCGTACGGTGGATATCGATCGCGTACCGACCGATGAGATGATGCGGCTCTTGCACGGCGAAACCAAGCGGGCGGTGGAGGCGATGAGCGATGCGCTTCCCGCGCTGGCGGCGCTTGCCGACGAAGCGGCAAAGAGACTGTCGTGCGGCGGCAGGATGTTTTACGCGGGAGCAGGCACGAGCGGCCGTATCGGGGTGCTTGATGCGTCGGAGCTCCCTGCGACCTACGGGGTGGAGCCGTCTCTGGTGACGGCGCTGATCCCCGAGGGGTACGATACCGTTTACGATGCGCGTCTCGGCGATGAGGATAACGAGGCGTTTGCCGTCGAGGACCTCAAGGCGCAGGGACTGTGCGCCAAGGATATCGTGGTGGGGATCGCCGCGTCGGGACGCACCCCGTATACGCGGGCGGCACTCCGCTTTGCCGCATCCTGCGGTGCATTTGCGGCGGCGATCGTCAACGTGCCCGCCTCACAGCTTGCAAAGGAGGCACACCTGACGGTGGTGATCCCGACGGGGGCCGAGCCGATTCAGGGCTCCACCCGTATGAATGCGGGCACGACGCAGAAGCTCGCGCTCAATATGCTGTCAACGGCGGTGATGATCCGCCTCGGAAAGGTGTATCAAAACCGTATGGTGGAGATCACCGCCATCAACGACAAGCTCGAGGAGCGCGGGGTACAGATGCTCCGTGAGCTGACAGGCGCTTCGGAACACGCTTGTCGCGAAGCGCTGACGGCGGCGGACGGTCACGTTAAAACGGCGACGGCGATGCTGCTCCTGTCCTGCGATGCCGACGAAGCGCGTCGGCGGCTTGCGGCTTGCGGCGGGCGGCTGACGGCGCTGTTAAAGGAGGAAACCCTATGAAATGTTATATCGGAATTGACGGCGGCGGCACGAAAACCCGCCTGCGTATGATCGATGAACAGGGAGCGTTGCTTCACGAGGCGGTGGGCGGCGGCTCCAACCCGTATACCGTGGCGCCCGAGGCGGCGGAAGGCCTGCTCAAGGAGATGATCGCGGCGGCGAAGGCGGCAATGCCTGACGGCGCAACGCTTGAGGGCGTGTGTATGGGTGCCGCAGGGGCGGATACCGATGCCGACTATGCGTTTTTCACCCGTGTGCTGAAGGAGGCGGCGGGCCACGACCGCGTGTTGGCCGTTAACGACGGCTATGCCTCGCTCTATGCAACGCTCGGCGACCGCCCGGGCGTGGTGATCGCGTCGGGTACGGGCTCCATCTGCTGGGGCAAGAGCGAAGCGGGCGAGGTGCGCCGCGTCGGCGGCTGGGGCTACCTGTTTTCGGACGAGGGCAGTGGCTACAGTATGGTGCGCGATGCGCTCGAAACCGTTTGCCGCACCATTGATCACCGCGCCAGTCAGGGTGCGCTGTTACTGGAAGAGCTGATGCACGATTTCGGTGTCAATACGTACGAGGAGCTGATCAGTGAGATCTACCTCTCTCCGAATCCGCAGTCGATCGCCGCGTATTTTCCGCTGGTGTGCAAGGCGGCAAAGGAAAACGATCCGCTGGCACTCGATGTGATCGACCGCGGGATGGAGCAGCTTGTGGAGCTGGTCGCGGCGGCGGCCCGTCAGATCGGCATGTATCCCGTGTTCACCGTCGGTATGACCGGCTCCATCCTCACAAAGGTGGCGGTCACCCGTGAGCTGTTTATGAAGAAAATGGTGGAACGGTTTCCGAAATGCACCGTTCTTGAAAACCGCGCCGAGAACGTAGACGGTGCGCTGTATCTCGCAAAAAGGATATAATATATAAAATGACACAGGAATCGATCGGTTCCTGTGTCATGTTTCTTTGTCTTCTTTATATTCTGCAATATCTTCCAGATTGCATTTTAAAATTTCGCATAATTGGTTTAACGTATAGGTGCTGACGTTTTCGTTTTTTCGCAGGCGATCCAGCTGACCGCTACTGAAACGGTAGTCTTTTATAAGTTTGTATTGGGAAATCCCGCGGGTTTTCATAGTTTGCCAAAGCTTGGTATACACGATCATGCGGGACACCTCCTTAAACGTTACTAGCTTTATACTAAACGGAAGCCTTTTTCTTGACAATTGCCCGAAATCGGGCTATAATTTTTTAGGAGATAGGATTCCGAATATAAGGGGTGGATAGAAATGGTAAAGCGAGGACTGGGTACACTGCTGGTGTGTGCCATCCTTTTGGTAATGCCTGTCGATGTCTTACGTGCGGCAAAAGACGGTAATTATCAATATGATATTCTTTCGGACGGAACAGCGGAAATAACACACTATTATCAACCGTCATACAGTGTTGATCACTTGATAATTCCCCAAACAATTGACGGGTATACGGTGACATCCATAGGGAGCCAAGCATTTTCTTCTTGTACTGCAACCGGTATCGCAATTCCCGATACGGTCACACGCATTAAAAGATCTGCATTTTTTACATGCACTACATTAGAGAGTGTTTCGCTTCCGGATAATTTAAAGACTATTGAAAAGTACGCGTTTTACGGTAATACAAACCTGAAACGGATCGTATTTCCGGACGCTTTAGAAGAAATCGGAGAACAGGCATTCTTCGGATGCGATATGTTGGATAGTATGATTGTTCCGAACAGCCTGAAGGATGTAGCATGGCAGGTGTTTGAGGGGTGTGACAGCTTACGGAATGTGTACTATAAAGGAACGGAAGAAGAATGGGCAACATTACGTTTGTTTCGAAGTAATGTAGGCAATGTGGAGATGCAATCGACCGTACACTATAAGTTTGATTTAAAGACAGGAGACACAAACGGAGATAAAACGATCAATATGATGGATGCTTTGCGGTTATATGCCGCTACAAGCGGGAAAATCAGCAGTGAGCCGTTATCTGTGATGTTGTCGGATATCCATAAGGATGCACAGGTGAATATGGTGGATGCATTGGAGCTGTATACAATCGTTTCAGGTGCATAACAAGAAAAGCAGTAGATTTGGGTTTTCAAATCTACTGCTTTTTTATGTAAAAAATCCAGAGAGAGCTGCAAATCGAAAGATGTGACTTGCAACCGTAAAATGCATCTGCTATAATCGACACAGAAATGTATTGTGTGACAGGAAGAAGGGAACCTATGAAGGTCGTAGCGGCAATCGATTCGTTTAAGGGCAGTATGACCTCCTCCGAGGCGGGACAGGCGGCACGGAAGGGCGTACTTCGCGTGTTTCCCTCGGCGCAGGTGGTCGTGATGCCCGTGGCGGACGGCGGGGAGGGTACCGTTGAGGTGCTGACCGACGGCCTTTGCGGCACCTATCGTACGGTGACGGT
>JAFQMR010000120.1 GCA_017396175.1 Clostridia bacterium | reverse complement strand
CGACCACATAAGAACGAAAGTTATGATACCATTGGTATTGCAACTTTCGTTCTTTTTCTATACCCCAAAACCATTGCGGTATAAGGGGGGCTACTGTTTTAACACAAAAGATTCGTTTCATTGTATCAAAATTAGGCGGTATCTTCACATAAGAACGAAAGTTATGATACCATCGGTATTGCAACTTTCGTTCTTTTTCTATACCCCAAAACCATTGCGGTATAAGGGGTTCTACTGTTTTAACACAAAAGATTAGTTTCATCGTGGGAGAAAAGTTTCATTGCAAGGTAGAATAGTTTCATTGTGTTGAAAAATGTTGCATTTAATGATATAATATACCGAAAATTGTGCAAACAACTCAAATTTATAGGAGGAAATAATTCTATGGGATTATTCGATATGTTTAAGAAAAAGGATGAGTTTATTAAAGTAGAAATCCAAAAGTTAATTGAATGGGATGAACCTAATGGGGAAGGATGTTTCGCATCGGATAGAATAACAAAAAACGGTTTCAAGGTTGGATATATGTATAGAGAAGAACCTGACGAGGGAAAGCCTGATAGCGGTTGGCGATTTTTAGCAGGAGACGAAGATGATGCATATATCAATAACCCAAACAATTTGCATCTGTTTGCCATTAACACAATCTGCAATTATGATAAAGACATTATCCCATATTTGAAATCCGAAGTTGGAAGTGCGTTCATTAGAACCGGTAGCCATAAATTCGAAATTGATGATGGAACTAAAGAGATTTTTGTGGAGAAACAAAATAGATAAATTCTTGTTTTGTCGGTCGGTTGCATGCCCCTTTTCGGTTTCTTTACAATGCAACTTTGCAACCGCTTACAACCCGTATCAAAAATTGCGTTACAATTCAAATTTGCGGATTCGTCCGAATCAAAACCACCAGCTTAGCTGGTGGTTTGCTCTGCCCCTATAAGGGGCCGTTGCAGGCCGCGCTTGTAAGCGCGTCGAACGGTTTGCCAACCGCATCCGTTTTTCCTGGCGGCCCCTAAAGGGGCTTTTTATTTGCCTTTGTTCACCGGCTCACCCGTAAACGGGTCGATATATTCTTTGAGCGTTATTTGATCTGCTATCACATCTTCTTGTAATTGTCTTTGAATATATTCTTGTATTTTCTTCGCATTCTTTCCTACCGTATCCACATAATATCCTCTACACCAAAAATGTCGGTTTCCATATTTATATTTTAAATTTGCGTGTCTATCGAATATTATGAGAGAACTTTTTCCTTTGAGATATCCCATAATTTCCGACACGCTATACTTTGGTGGGATACGTATGAGCATGTGCACGTGATCTTTGCACAACTCTGCTTCTATGATTTCTATCCCTTTTCTATCACACAACTCTCGTAATATCTTCCCGATATCTGCTCGTATCTTTCCATATATTACTTGTCTGCGAAATTTCGGTGCAAATACTATGTGATATTTGCATTCCCACGTTGTATGTGCTAAACTATTTTTGTCCATCTCTCGGATATTCCTCCTTTGTATTGTGATGCGGTCGGCAAACCTTCATCACCATTATACATTGGAGGTCTTATTTTTTTACTTTTATCTAAAGATATTTCCCTCCCCCGGCATAGCCGGGGGTTTATTGGATCTAAAGATACAAAAGAAAACTCCCGATATTCCGAAAAAGGAATATCGGGAGTTTTTTGATGTCACAACTCATGCTTTCGTAAACTTCACGCACAGTGCGTACGCGGCGGCAAAGCCGAGAATACCGCCCAGCCTGCACCGCTCTCGAGCAACATCCGAAGCTTGAAGCCCTTTGTTATTTCGTGCCGAAGATGCGGTCGCCTGCATCGCCGAGGCCGGGCACGATGTAGCAGTTTTCGTTCAGCTTTTGGTCGAGCGCCGCACAATAGACAGGCACGTCGGGATGTGCTTCCGTCATCGCCTTCATGCCATCGGGTGCCGCAATGACGCACATAAATTTGATGCTGCGGGGATGCTTTTCCTTGATCTTGTTGATCGCATCGATGGCGGAGCCGCCCGTTGCCAGCATCGGATCGAGTACAAACACGTCGCGCTCACTGATATCCGAAGGGAGCTTCGAATAGTATTCGACGGGGGTATGCGTCTTCGGATCGCGATAGACGCCGATGTGACCGACGCGAGCGGCAGGAACCAGTGCCAACGCACCGTCCACCATCCCGAGGCCTGCGCGCAGGATCGGCACAAACGCGAGCTTACGGCCCGCAATCACCTGGCTCTTTGTCACGGTGATGGGGGTTTTGACCTCCACGTCGCGCATCGGCAGATCACGCGTCGCTTCGTACATCAGAAGCATCGTGATCTCGCCGATCAGCTCGCGGAACTGCATCGAGCCGGTGTTTTCATCGCGCAAGAAGGTCACCTTATGCTTGATGAGCGGATGATCGGAAATAAACGGAACTGCCATAGTTACACATCCTCCTTTAAGGACAGAATAAATTATGCTTTAAGCGACTGCCGCGCCTTGAGCTCACGCTCCGCTTGCGGCAAGCGCAAATACATCGGTTGCAATTGCGAGGCGGGGATCCACGCTTCGCGGTGACGCATCGCGGAAAGCGCGATCCCGCGGGGACGCACATTCCGCAGATGAGACGGTGCCGCCGCGCAGGACAGCTCGTCCTTCATCGCCTCCTCGCAAAGGAGCGCACCGTCACCGACAAAGATCACGGGGCGTCCGAGCGCCGACAACGCCTCCTTCAACGCGTCGATCGCCATCGCCTCATCGGGTGTCAGACGCGTCACCTCGCCGTGATCGCAGGAAAAGGTCGCCGTATATACCTGACGGCAACGGGCATCCATCACCGCGCAGATCACTGCCGACAACGGTATCCCCGCATAGTTAAGACTGAGCGCTTCGAGCGTTGACACGGGCGCACACGGCAGGTCCCGTTCAAAACCGAGGCCTTTTACTGCCGCCACGCCGATGCGAACCCCCGTAAACGAACCGGGACCGTTTACAACGGCGACCGCCTCCACCGCGTCCATCGTCAGGGCGGCATGGCTGAGCGCCGCCGCCGTCATCGGGAGCACCGTCTGGCTGTGCGTCAAAGAAGCACCGCTGAACTGCTCGGACAGCACCGCATCACGCTCGGTATCCACGATACCCGCGCACGCCGTCACCGACGACGTATCCACCGTCAACAGCTTCACAGCGCCACCCCCTCCACCGTAATACGGCGGTCGGTATCCGACAGCCGTTCAAACGTCACACGCACCGCATCCTCAGGGAGCGCCCCTTCGATCTGCTCACTCCATTCGACCGCGAGGATCGCCCCCATATCGATGTAATCGAAAAAACCCGTCGAATAGAGATCATCCCACGTTTCGATGCGATACATATCAAAATGCACCAGCGGCGGCTGACCGCCGTAATCCTGCACCAGCGCGAAGGTCGGACTCGATACCTCGGCTTTCAGGCCGCGTCCCTCCGCCATACCGCGCACAAACGCTGTTTTCCCCATACCGAGGCCGCCGAACATCGCCACCACGCGTCCGCCGTCCAAAGCCGCCGCAAGACGCGCACCGAGCGCCTCCGTTTGCGAAGGGCTGTGCGATTCGAACACCATCGAGTCCACCTCCTGACCTTGTTATCTACTTGTTATTATACCACGCTTCTGCTCGATTTGCAACCGCTATCGGATGAATATGCACCGCACATTCCTTCACAACAGGCACGCGTTCCTCTACCCTCCGTTTCACGGCACACATCACGCCGTACGCCTCTGACGAGCTGAGCCGCTCGTCGACGGTTACCGTCAGCTCACAAAGCACGCAATCTCCGAACAGCCGCGTCCGAAGCGATTCCACAGCCAGCACCCCGTCCGATTCGGATGCCGTTTTGGTAATATCGTTTGCTGTAGCGTCCTCACAAGCACAGTCGGTCATTTTGCGCATCGCATCTGCGAATATCCGCACCGCCGCCCGCACGATCAGCAGGCTGATCACACACGCCGCTACGGGATCGAGCACAGGGGCTCCGAGGCAGGCCCCGCCTACGCCGATCAGTCCGCCGAGCGACGTAAACACATCGGTGCGCTGGTGCCACGCATCCGCCATCAATGCAGCCGAACGCGTGCGCTCGGCCTGCCGACGTGTTGCGCGGAACATCCATTCCTTGACAATAAGAGACACGCCCGCCGTGATCAGCGCGATCATCCCGGGGGACGTGACCGTTTCGGGTGTACAAAGAGACTGTGCTCCCGCGCTCCCGAGATATATCCCCGTTGCGGCAATCAAAACGGACAGCACCACCGCCGCTACGCATTCCATCCGTTCGTGTCCGTACGGATGCCGCGCGTCCCGTTTCGAAGCGGACAACCGAATCCCGACGATCACCACAACGGCGCTGAGCACATCCGTCACGCCGTGAACCCCGTCGGACAGCAACGCCTCCGAGCCGGTCAGTGCTCCGACCGTCAGCTTCGCGACCGCCAACAGTACGTTCAGAAGCATATTCCGTGCCGCTGTTGAGAGGGCAACTTGATTATGATTCATACGCCTTCGCATCCTTTATCAGAATAAAAAAGAGCACCTGCCTTACGTCCTGCAGGTGCTCTCATTATACTGTATGCGTGCCGTAAGCTTTCGGTCACTTCTGCTCGGTCGAGCCGTGACGGATCTGCTCCCAGACCATATCCTTTTTAAAGAAGCATTCAAACGTATACACCATCATCGGTGCCATATAGACGGGGTAGAACAGGATCGCCTTCATAAACTTCCCGATCGGCTTTTTCTCGACGATCACCGCCAGAAGCGCCATCACAAACATCGACAGAAAGCTGCCGACAATCAACGACGCGACACCGAGTACGATCGGCCACGGTGTCATAAACTGTATCGATGCAATCGCCGAAATCGCCAGACTCAGGAACATGGTTACAAGCAACCATCCGACCGCGGGGAAGCCGTACTGCATCATCACAATATCCAGCGCACGCTTGTTACCGCCGCGCCAGGACTTCCAAGCCGCCTTGCGGAGCAGACGGGATTCCTGCATTACGCCGCACATCCAGCGTTTTCTCTGCTTCGAGGCCACCTTCCATTCGGTCGGCTGCTCGTCATAGAACACCGCCTCACGGACAAACTGAATATGACAGCCGTCGAGTGTCCGACGCGCCGCAAACTCACTGTCCTCCGTGAGCGTTTGCGTGTCCCAGCCGTTTTCGGCGATGATCGATTTTTTAAATGCAAAGCCCGTACCGCCGATGGAACAAGACATCCCGCGGTTGGCACGTGCCTGATGATAAAAGCGCGACAGCATATACCAGTAGATCGCATAACAGCCGCTCAGGGCGTTATCAAACGGATTCTTCGTCTCACGATAGCCCTGCGTCGCATCCGCCCCCGCACAGAACGCCTCGTTCGTATACTGCAAAAAGTGCTTGTCCGCAAGGTTGTCCGCATCGAACACAGCGATCACCTCGTAGCGGTCGCCGTAGTCCTCTTCGATCTTCGGCAACGCCCAGCGAAGTGCGTGACCTTTGCCGATCAGCTGATCGTTGAAGCGCTCGTACACGATCGCACCGTGCTCCGCCGCCACTTTGGCCGTATCATCGGTGCAGTTATCCGCCACAACGAACAGATCGAATTTATCCCGCGGATACTCCTGCTCGCGCAGGCTGTCAAGCAACTCGCCGATCACCGCCCGCTCGTTGCGCGCACAGACGATCACCGCAAAGCGATACTGCTTGTCCTCCTTCTTTTCAAGCGGCTTCATCGCAAAGAAGCCGTGAATGCCGATGAACAGCTGATACACCATAATGACACACAGGTACAGCCCGATCACCGCAAGAATCCCGCCGAGAATCGCCGTCAAAATTATCCAAAGCATATCCGTTCACACTCCCATGAGCCGTCGATCAACGACGCAACAGCGCCGCTAACGCCTTGTCACGTTCCTCTGTTTTCATCACACCGCGAAGAGCCGTGGTTTGCGTCGTGGCCCCCGACGCACGAACACCGCGCATGGTCATACAAAGATGCTCCGCCTCTACGACAACCGCCACCCCGATCGGGGACAGCTCTTTTTCCAGAAAATCCGCGATCTGCGCCGTCAGACGTTCCTGCAGTTGCGGACGCCGTGCAAAGCTGTTGACGATACGGGCGAGCTTCGACAGCCCCAGCACCCGCCCGTCCTGCGGAATATACGCGATGTGCGCCACGCCGACAAACGGCAAAAGGTGATGCTCACACATCGAATGAAGCGGAATATCGCGCACAGTGACCATATCGTCCGACGGCGTCTCCGAAAAGATCTTCAGATGCTCCGACGGCTCCTCGCTCATACCCGCAAAAATTTCCTCGTACATATCCGCCACACGGCGCGGTGTTTCTATCAGGCCTGCACGATCGGGATCCTCCCCGATGGCCAGCAACAATTCCCGCACGGCGGCTTCGATCCGCGGCTTGTCCATAACACAGATCGCCCCCTTGTTAAACTTTTCATATTATAGCGCATTTGTCGCGAAATAGCAAGCATTTTCCGCAGACAGACAAATCGACCGAATACCCGTTTTCGGATATTCGGTCGAGAGTTTTATTTTTGAGACACGTAGATGGTTTCTTCGGCAAGCATTTCGGGCAGGTATACCCACACATCGTCGTAACCTTCCACCGACACGGTCGGCGTATACCACGACTCCTCCGCTTCAAGCTGAACGGTAAAGCGGATATCCTCCTTTGTCAGCTTCTGCACCGACTCAAGGTTGCCCACAACCACCAGTCCATCAAAGGTTTTGGCCTCCACGGCGACTTTTTTACTGTCGCCTCCCAGGAATATCACATTCGTCTCATCGGCAGTCACCGTCAGCTCCTTCTGGGCGATCGTCTCACCGTTCAGAGAAACGGTAGCAACCGTCGGAACCTCCACGCCGCGCACCGTCGACGGCAAGCTGAGCGGCAACGTCACGCTCGGGTGATCCACCGACAAGGTCCGCACGTCCACCGTGCCGAGAGCTCCAAGCTGCTCCTCCAGCGCATCCAGCTCCGCCGTCGGGCCGAGCACCTCGATCTCCTGCGGTTCCACCGTTAACAGCGTCAACGCATCCAGTCCCTCGGGAACGTTAACGGCCGTGACGCCGAGCGACATACGACGCGATTCCCAAATCGGCACCGTCACGCGAAGGATTCCCGTCGGCACCTCAAGGATCGCACAATCGGTCAATTCCACTGCATTGCCGTCGGCATCCAACGCGGTAAGCGGCACCTCAAAACGCCGAATCGCCGTAAGCGGCTCCGTCGCCGTTACACGCGCCACCACCCGTTTGATGCGACTCACCGTAGATTTCGGGCCTTCGATCGTCACCATACCGTTCGGGAAGGTCGTCTGATCGATCACCGGATCGCCGATCTGCATTGCATCAGGATCACTGACCGTCAGTGCAGACGTATCACATTCCACCTTAAAGATCGTGCCCTCCTGCCAATAATCGCAACGCACGGATACGGTACGCGGCGATACATTCAGAATGTCGTAGCTGGTTTCAGCGCTGTTGCGCGACACAAGAAGCGGAAGAGCAAATTCTCCGGGGCCTGTGATCGCCGTCAGATCCGCCGATACGCGAAGATCCTCCGCGTCGATGCGCGAAATTACCGACCTGGCGCCCTCAATCGTCACCTGCACATCGGTTTCCGCCTCACCGATCACGCGCAGACCGCTGAGGCCCGCATAGCTGTTACCGAGGTTGACGGTGACCTTCGTCGTGACAACACGATCGACAATGTTCATCGGGCCTGTCAGCACCATCACCCAAATGCCGATCGCTACAAGGAGCGACACCAGCATCATCAGTTTATCGTTGTTCAAAAACCGACTGAACGTGAACCGTTTTTTCATTTGGCGCCCCTCCCTTTAAAGATCTTTTTGAGGAGCCCGCCCTGCTCATCATCCCCCGCAAGGTCGCTGAGCATACTGTTTTCAAGGGCGATACGCAAGGTCTTCGGCGTATAATCCCGCGTCAGCTCACCGCCGACCGCCAGCGAGATCGCCGCCGTTTCTTCGGAGACGACCACCACAACGGCATCGGAGTTTTCGCTCATACCGACTGCCGCACGATGACGCGTGCCGAGCGAGCTGCTCAGGCGGTGCGTATTGGTCAACGGAAGAATGCACCCCGCCGCATATACACGGCCGTCGCGGATGATCATCGCGCCGTCGTGAAGAGGCGCTTTGTTAAAGAAAACATTGCCGATCAGCTCCACCGAAGGATCCGCATCGATCACCGTACCGGAATTGATAATATCACCAAGCTTCGTAGAACGCTCAAACACCACAAGTGCGCCCATTTTTTGGCGCTGAAGCTGTTCCACGGCTCCGCATACCGCGGCAATGGCGTTTTTACGACGGGTGATGACTTCTTCCTGACTGTTGGCTTTACCGAGCGCCGATAACGCACCTGACAAGCTCGAGTGACCGACCTTTTCAAGGGCACGGCGAATCTCAGGCTGAAATACGACCACCACCACGATCAGTGCATTATCAAACAAAATGCTGAGAAGGTATTTGAGCGCCTGCAAGTTGAGCATAGTCGAGAAAAAATATGCAACCACCAACAGAAGGATCCCCTTCATCAGCTGTTCTGCACGCGAATCCCGCACCAGCTTGATCAGGCTGTACACTACAAAAGCGACCACGACGATATCTAAAACGGCAAACGCCACATTTACCGTCGAAAAAAACGTCACGATCTGATTCCAGGTATCCGCAAAAAAAGCCCCGATCTGTTCCGGCACGCGCCTCACCTCCTATTATACATCTGTTATCGTTATCATTTTATCATATCAACCACGGAAAAACAATGGATTCCCCGTGATTTTTTTGAGAAATTGCACAAATTTCTCCCCTTCCTGTACGGTTGTATACGCGCCGACCGACAGGCGAACGGTTCCTTCGGACAGCGTACCGAGTGTACGGTGTGCCATCGGGGCACAGTGAAACCCGCCGCGTACCGCAAAGCCTCCCCTGCCGAGTGCGTCCGACAGTGCAGCAACCCCGACCGTTTCCGCTGTAAAGGATATCACTCCTGTACCGACAGCCGGGGACGGCGAATGCAGGCGGATACCGTCCGTTGCCCGCAATTGCTCGTAGATGCGGGAGGCCACCGCCCGCTCACGAGCGCCGATCGCCTCAACACCGTGACGACGTACCCACCGCATCCCTGCGCCGAGCCCGATCAATCCCGGCACATTCTGCGTTCCGCTTTCCAGCCGTTCGGGCAGTGTGTCCGGTACATCAGGGCGCATAGATTCGCTCCCCGTTCCGCCGACCGAAAGCGGTATAAGCGGACGGTCCTCAAGGCACAGCAGTAACCCTGTCCCCATCGGGCCGTATACCCCCTTGTGCCCCGCTACACAGACATAGTCAAGCGCATCCCCCTCCACATCGATCGGTACTACGCCTGCTGCCTGAGCGGCATCGATAACGATCGGAATACCACGGCGATGCGCCAAGGCCGCCAAGCGTTTCACAGGCAACACCGCACCCGTGACATTCGAAACGTAGGTGCAAACAACGGCGCGCGTAAACGGCGTGATCGCCCGTTCAAAAGCAGCCACAGTCGCATCGTCATCCGTTGCCGTTACATGCGCCGTATCGCAGACAGCCGACGCGGCATACAGCGGACGTGTCACGGCATTATGCTCCAGATCCGAAATGACAACGCGCCCGCCATCCGCAACGGTGCGGATAACGGTATTGAGCGCCGCCGTACAGCTCGGCATAAACACCACCCGTCGCGGATCGGATACCCCAAAGAGCTGTGCCGCTTCCTCCCTGACGCGGTACAGCGCTTCCGCCGTCGATACAGCCATACCGTAACCGCCGCGTCCCGGATTTGCTCCGTAACGCGAAGCGGCACACGCCATGGCCCGATATACCTCAGGCGGCTTCGGAAAGCTCGTCGCCGCGTGATCGAGATAGATCATCCGCCGTCACGCTCCTCATACGGCACACCGTGTACACCGCCCTCATTAAGCCATCGTATGGCTTCACCGTGCGTATGCGGCAGATATAAGCTGTAGCCACACCCATGATCCTCCGCCGAGGCATACCGCCGCACATACGCCCGAATCCCGTGCTGTTCAAGCAGCCGCTTGCCGCGCATCGCATTGGATACCGAGCCCACAGCGATCCTCATAGGCATACGATTCCCCTCCTTTCCGCCCCCTCTTCTTTACTATATGTAAAGCGCAGTAAATTGGTTTTTGACTTGACACTCCCGCTGAAATTGAGTATACTGATATGCACAGCGAGGTGTGGCCGGATTGGTAGCGCGCTTGCTTTGGGTGCGTGCCTAGGCGGGGAGCCCCGCGGGCAAAACGGTGCTTCGCACCAAAAGCAAATCCTTCAACCCCCTTGCAAACACGGAAGAAAAGCCTTTAACAGTGCGGACTTTCGACACTTAATAAAAACGCAAAACCGCGTGGAATTTGCGTTTGACCACAGTTTATCCCACTTCCACGCAAAAGCATAAAAAATTGAATAAAAATCGGGGTGTGGCGCAGTTGGGAGCGCGCGACATTTGGGACTGTATCGGTGGACATCATACCGCAACCTGCCGACCTGCCACAAACCGCATGGCACCGCCATAATCGGCGACTGTAAAAACAAGAAATCCCACCAAGCAACGGCAACGACCACATGACATCCCACAGAGGTTGGCATAACGCCGTTTTTGATATGTAAAACTGAATATTTCGGGGCGTGGCGAAGTTTGGTATCGCGCTCGGTTTGGGACCGAGAGAATTCGCAGGTTCAAATCCTGTCGCCCCGACCAATAGCGGCTTAGACCGCAAAAAAAGCCGCAAGATAGATGTCTTGCGGTTTTTTTGTTAATTCAGATTGATATAGGAGGATGTAACAGGATGTTTGACTTGTTTAGGAGAAAGCCCGATTTGACAGAAATATTTCAAGCCACAGATAATCTTGCGCGTAAGACATGCTTGATTGGTATGTATCTTGTATGTGAGCAAAAGAACTCTCTTTTAAATAACAGCGAGTTAACGCGTACCGATGCTGTTATTTTTGCAGCGTTTCTCAACCATTTGCTTATTGCATCTGATGCAAAGAACAAGAAGATTAGCAAAGAAGTTATTGACCGATATTTAGCATTTGTTTTTCAAATTCTAAAAGAAGATGGCGGTTGTTATGAACATGGCATTCCGTCATTAACAATCAAAGAAATGGTAGAAAACCGCTTTTGTTTTTATTTGAAAATTTTTCGTTCTAACTCTAACCTGAAAGCCGCCATTACAGCGCTGGTAGAGGAATTTGAGTATATCATCAAAACTGACATTATCGAGCAGAAATATATACCTTTTACAGAATCTTCTGCTCTCCCTGTTCTTGGATACGAGAAAGATATCAGTTGTCAAATTGATGCTAAAAGCTTCCCTGCTTTTGTAAGCAGAATGCTTGAGCAACCGCTATCAGAACTACTACAATTGATTAAATAATAAACCACAGGACGCTATTCTTTGTTTACAGCAACTCAAATTTTGAG
Organism: Clostridia bacterium; assembly: GCA_017396175.1. GTDB lineage: Bacteria > Bacillota > Clostridia > Oscillospirales > Acutalibacteraceae > RGIG1959. The sequence continues at coordinate 579 of JAFQMR010000120.1, read as the reverse complement.
GGCGACTCAAAAACGAGTCACCCTCAATTTATTTTCGATACAACTTCGTGGTATTAAAATGAACACTTTCATTCATTTACGCCCAAAGCTTTTTTGTTGTTTTCTTCATCGTTGATCGTGACATTCGGTTTGTAAATAAATCCCGTATTTTCCTCTCCGCTTTCTGCGTCAACAAACACCACCTCGTAGTAGTAAGGGACTTCATCTACAACAATCACATTCTGATTAATATCAACATTAAACACAATGGTAGACGTGCTTGTTGGCTCGTTATATAACTTTGATTTTTTATTCAAGACACCGGAAATAAAATCACCAATAGGAGCTGACACTATGTTAATGAGCAGTGCTAAGAAAATTTGAATTAATAGAAAAGCAAGAACAGGATGGCGGTTTTGCCATTCAAGAAATTTCGATTTAGCAACTTCATCGGAATTGCTTGAAGTAACGATTTCCTGAACACTCTCTTCTAACTCCTCACAGACGTCCTCTGTTAACAAACAATCTAACTCGGTTTGGTCAATTCTGTTTTCGTATGTTGTTATAGATTCACATACCCAATCCCAGTCGATTTCGGGT
>JAFQMR010000119.1 GCA_017396175.1 Clostridia bacterium | reverse complement strand
GAGATCAAAGACGGCGATTATCAGTTTGCCGATGGGTTTGAGACGAACCGCTACACGCTGATCAACAGCGAAACGCCCGACACGGTCAGTGTATTGACCGACGGCAACGGCAACAAATTCCCGACGTATGCGATGAATTATGACTGCATTCCCGCATCGACGATGAAGCCGCAGATCGTCGTCAAAAATCTGGTGCTGTCGCCTTATGAGGGCAACCCCGCCGAGTTTGAGATCGAGGTCATCGGCGGCACCAACGTCCGCTACCAATGGCAAATGATCTCCGATGACGGAATATGGAGTCCCTGTGTAGACCTTGCCGATGACGCAAAATACAGAGGCTGCCGCACCAATCATTTTAAGATGCATACCTATTTCGGGGATGAATTTCATGTGGGATTGGACTGGATGAATATGCGCTGTAAGGTCACGTCCGATCAGGGCACCTTCTATTCGGGGCTGTACTGGTATTCGACGGTCCCGCGTAACGTGGTGCCGAGTGCGACCTTTACGGGCATCACGACCCCCGTGGTGGATGCGGTTCCCGACCGCACCGTCGTGGCGGGAGACAGCGAGAAATACACCGTCACGGGTGTCGACTGGCTCGGCCCGAAAACGGCAAACGGTACGTATACCTACAAGCTGACGGGCAACGAAAAATTCACCGCCGGTACCTACAAATGCCGCATCAAGGTGGCACCGACCGAAAAGTATAAATTTGATGCCGCTACCACCGCCACGGTCGACGGCAAGGCGGCAAGCATCGTGACGATCGACGGCTCTGAGAAAAATCCCATGACCGGCGATACCTATATCATCGAGAAGGAATACGTCATCAAACCCGACGATCAGGTCATTCGCAATGCCCAGTTTGAAGTGACGACCGCCATCGTGGGAAGAAATCCCGATGAGGAAGCCGTGGTGGTCGCGGGCGAGGGCTTTGATGTGACGGACAGCTGTTGGTCGTATTATGACAAGGATTACGGCAATTATTTCACCTTTAACTGGACGCAAACCTACGAAAAGGACATTACCTACCGCTTCGATGTGGAGCTGACGGCAAAAAGCGGCTACAAGTTCCCCGAAAACGCGGAGGACATGACCGTGTATATCAACGGTCAGAAAGCAACCGTCGGCTGGTACGGACACTCCACCACCAAAACCACAGCCCATCTCGTCTGCAAAGCCATTGATCCCCAATTTATCGTGCAACCCGTCGGCGGCAAAGCGGACATTGGCACCAACAGCAAAACGGTGTCGTGGGAAGTGAACTTCACCCCCGTCAAAGCCGTGCTGTTTACCCGTTCGATACAAGGTGACTACATTTTCCGTCCCGTGGCGGAGGGTGCTGATTTCACAAAGGCGAGTGTCCACGATCTTGCACAGTATATCCGTGTGTATTACGACAATTACAATTTTGTTCAAAGCGAAGCTTTCTATATTACGCAGGCGCTGGATGTGTTCTTCACCGCCGACAGCGATCCGACCGTCGGCGGCAAGGTGACGGTCGATATCGACCGCACCGTCGAGCAAGACGACGAATGGATGGAAGCGTATTTTGATGATGCGATCACCTATCAGTGGTATCGCAATTATGAAGCCATCAGCGGTGCAACGGGTCAGTCCTACACCCTCACCGAAGACGATGCAGGCGAAGAGATTTCCGTGACCTTGACCCGCACGAGCGACGGCAAATTTTTAAAAAGTGCAAAGATCGCGATTCTGTCGGACGAGGCACTCCTCGGTGACCTGAACTTTGACGGCACCGTGAATATGATGGACGCGCTCTTGCTTTACGGCGGCATGGGCGGTGCGCGGACGCTGACGACAGAACAGAAGGCCGTGTCGGATATGAACAGCGACGGCGCGGTGAATATGATGGATGCCCTACTGCTGTATAAGCAGGCATCGGGCGCGTGATCACGGATCACATTCGACAGTTGAAAAGAAAGAAGGAATTATCATGCGTGACGATGTTAAGGCGTGTGTAGCAGCCAGAGTGGATTTTTTCGGACAGTACTATGACGTTCCTCCTACGGTACAAGAGGAGGTCAACGCCTTTGTGGCGCAGGTGCAGGCGCTCGGTGAGCAAAGCGCCGATGCACAGCAGTTTGAGGCTGTGTTTGTGTCCTCGGGGCTCAGCGACCGCTTCAACGCGATCCTGCCCAAATGCACCCCGAAAGCGGTGACACCCACAGCGGAGCAGCAGGCGTATTCCAAGCAGGTGCGTCGCGAGATGTGGGAGGAGCAAAAGGCGCAGATCGGGCAGGATATTCTGGACGATGTGACGGAGTCGGCGATGATGCATGCAGAGAGCAATGCGCAGGAGGCAAGCCGCCGCGCGATGGCGGAGGCGGGTGTGCTCGATGAGGTTACCCGTGCCTCGAACGCGGCAGAGTACGCTTCGGAGGCGGTGGGCTTCTTCTCGAAGCTGTTCGGAAAGAAGAAAAAGGATCAATAATCGCCGTTTGTTACAAAAGCAGCAGGCGAATCCTTTTGCACACAAGGGCTTTCTGAGAAAAAGCAAGAAGGGGAATCTTCACAAAAAGGAGGACGACATATGAACAGCAAGACCTTTACATTTGCAAACCTGCCCGAAAGCCTGACACAGCTTCAGGCACTTCCCGAAGCGGTTCTTGATGACCCGTTCAAAACGGCGGCGCTGACCGTTTGCGCCCTTTGCGCTTACGCGAAGGATAAGGCGGTCGGCACAGAGATGCTCAACTGGCTTCGCGGCCCGCGCCCGCTCAGCGGTGTGGATCTCTCGTTCCTGAACGACCGCTTCCGCGACGGCAAGACCTATGTGCCGTTTTCGTATTTCAAGGGCGCAACCCCCGAAAACGACTATACCCCCGATGTGCCGTATACGCTGACCGTGGAGACTAACCCATACTCCGATGCGAACGAGGGGTATAAAAAGCTGTTTGTGAGAAGCGGCGGTGCGGATCATCCGCGTGAGATTGTCCTGCGCCGCAAGGGTGACGGCACGTGGCTTTTGTGGGATCAGATGATCCTTGTCGGCATCCGTGAGCCGAAATCTGCCGATCCGTGGGCGTGACAGGCGAGACGGTGTAGAATCCGAAGCTCCCTCCGAAAGCAAGACAGCGATAAACCGTAATGATCAACCTGTAAGGAGTGAGGTATATGCCGGTGTTGCAGCAGTATAAATGCCCATGCTGCGGCGGTGCCATTGAATTTCACAGTGGACTGCAGAAAATGAAATGCCCGTATTGCGATACGGAGTTTGAGATGGAAACGCTCGCGGCCTATGACGAGGAACTGAAAAACGAACAGCCCGACGATATGTCGTGGGATACATCGGCGGGCAGAGAATGGCAGGAAGGGGAGAGCGAGGGGCTTCGCGTCTATTCCTGCAAATCCTGCGGCGGTGAGATCATCGGTGACAAAACCACAGCCGCCGCGAGTTGTCCCTTCTGCGGAAATCCCGTTGTGATGATGGGGCAGTTTACGGGGGCTCTGAAGCCCGATTACGTCATCCCGTTCAAGTATGACAAGAAGGCCGCCGTGGAGGCGCTGAAAAAGCATTACGGCGGCAAACGACTTCTCCCGAAGGTGTTTGCTAAACAGAATCATATAGACGAGGTAAAGGGCGTTTACGTGCCTGTATGGCTGTTTGACGCGGAGGCGGATGCGAACATCCGCTATAAGGCCACCAAGGTACGAAGCTGGAGCGACAGCCGATACGACTACACCGAGACCTCCTTCTATTCCGTGAGCCGAAGCGGATCGATCGCCTTTGAACGCGTCCCCGTGGACGGCTCCTCCAAGATGGACGATATGCTGATGGAATCCGTCGAGCCGTTTGAATTTGACGGTGCGGTGGATTTTCAGACGGCATATCTGGCGGGATATCTTGCCGATAAGTATGACGTAGATTCCGAGCAAAGTGTGGAACGTGCCAACGAACGGATCAAGAGAAGCACCGAGCTTGCCTTTGCCTCCACGGTGCAGGGGTACACGACCGTTGAGCCTGTCTCGTCGGGTATCAGCCTCTCGAACGGTGTCGCAAAGTATGCCTTGTATCCCGTGTGGCTTCTGAATACCACGTGGAACGGCAAGAAGTATTCCTTTGCCATGAACGGACAGACAGGCAAGTTCGTCGGGGATCTCCCGATGGATAAGGCGGCCTATCGCAAATGGTTTGTCGGTGTGGCCGCGGTCGCAGGAGCGCTGACCTTTGCCGTGTCGTATCTGATGTGGTTGCTGTAAGGAGGCGAAAGACAGAATGAAGAAAACAGTATCGATCCTTATGGCACTTATGCTGTGCACGGTTCTGGCGGTGACGGCGTCGGCCGCCGCGGAACCATTCAGACTGTATGACGGTGCCGACCTGCTGACCGATGCGGAGGAAAGCGAGCTTTCCGAAAAGCTGGATTCCGTCAGTGAAGCCTATAAGGTGGATCTGATCATCGTCACCGTCGACTCGCTCGAGGGCGCATCGGCAGACGATGTTGTGCAGGAGGTCTACGATGAGGCCGCGCTTGGCTACGGCGAAAGCCGCGACGGGGTTATGCTTCTCGTTGCTATGACGGAGAGTGAGTATCGCATCCTCTCCAACGGCACGCTGGGAGCGGCCGCTGTTGATGATGAGGACATCGAGAGCATCGGGAACACTGTGGCCGAATCGCTCGGTGACGGTGAGTATGTGACGGCGTTTCATGCTTTTATCGATGAGTGCGAGTATCAGATCAACGGGGAGATCAACGGCTTCCCCTTTGATTATACGACCAATCTGCTGATCTCTCTGGGTGTCGGCATCGTGGCGGCGCTGATCGTCACGGGCGTTATGAAGGGACAGCTGAAATCGGTTGAAAAGCAATTTGCGGCGGCGGAATACACCAAGCAGGACAGTATGCAGGTGACAGCCTCGACGGATCTGTTCCTGTACAGCGTTGTGGACCGTCGGAAGAAGGAATCAGAATCCTCCGCCTCCTCGTCGGGCGCCACCCGCCATGTCGGCGGCGGCAAATTCTGATATCGGTTACGGCATACACGGACGGTGAGTCCGATTTATGAAAGAGAGGTAGATCCAATGAAAAAACGAATACTCAGTCTGTTGCTCGCGGCATTGATGCTCGTCGGTCTCGTGCCGATGTCGACATTTGCGGCGGGATCGCCTGTAGTGAACATTCCGGACACGACGGGCACGGGCCTGTCGGCAGAGGATCCTATTGTTTGCAACAGCTTCGCAGAGCTGAAAGCGGTTCTGGAATATGACGGCACGGTGTATGTGCGACTGGAATCAGGCACAGGCTTTGACGAAGTGTTGCCTGAACCGTCATCCTCGTCGGATAATGCCATCACGATGATCGGCACGAAGTATCTGGAATTGCAAGGCTTCGGCAAGTACGATTCGCGCGGAAGCACCAAATACAATGCGTTTATGCAGATCAACGGTGCGCTGACCATCAGCGGCAACGGCGGCATTACCTATAAGCACAACAGCCGCTTCGGCGACGGTGCGGTGCTGTTGTTGAACAACGCGGACGCATCGCTCACCATCAAAGACAATCCGTCGATCACGGCCGACCTGAATATGAATCAATCCGATGATGAACACTGGGCATTTTCCCGTGCGATCGCCGCGACGGGCGGCACGCTCACCGTCAACGGCGGCAGCTTCTACGGCACGGTGTTTGACGGCCCGGGTGTGCAGAGTTATATGCATCGCAGTGCGGTGTATGTCGGCGGCTCGGTAGAAGCAACGATCAAGGGCGGAAAATTCGTCTGCTCGCGCATTTATTCTTCCTCCAGCCCCTTGGATTCGCATCCCGTCGGTATGACGTTTGCTCCCTACAGTGCGAGAAACATCACACTTGTCGGCGGCACGTTCAAAGGGATGTACATTACGGGCACTGAAAAAGAACTCAACGCGTATTTGCCCCAGGGCTACTATTATTATGATGTGAACGAGAATACCCGCTTTGTCGGCAACGAAAAGGAATCTCCCCGCGATCAATATGAGACGTCCACGGATGTCTATCACGACATTCAGATCATCGACGTTACGGAGGGTGTGCTGAATTTCGGTATTCAGACACCGAACCCGACGAATGCGGAAAAGGCTGTCGGAAAGACCGATCTCGGTACTCTGTATATCGGCACAAATCAAGTGAACAAAACCTTCTCGGTAACGGCGGCACGGTTGCCTGACCGTGAGCTGGCGGCCGGCTTCACAACAAAGCTCCGCACCGAAGTGTTCCGAGACGGTGAATTGATCTATTCCGCAGAAAACGGCGATGCGATCAATTTGTCGAGTTTCATGGTTGACAACTCGTATATCGGAAAATATCAGGTTCGTCACACGATCCTTATGTGGGATGTGCTGACCAACACGTCCCGCAATTCCGACACGCACACCTATACTATGCAGGTGAAGAATGTGCCGATCGGGATGGTGCGCGTGAACATCACCGAGCCGCGTCCCGGCCAGATGCCGGAAGAGGTATCGCTGCTCACGCAAAAGGTAGACCGTTTGACAGCTGTCTGGTATGAGGTGGGAGAGAACGGCTCGCTCACGCGCATAAGCGCTGACGAAACGTTTAAGAACAATACAACGTATCGGGTGAGTGTGTCGGCGTATGCCAAAGACATCCATGATTTTGACGCGTCCACCTCCGCCACGATCAACGGCTTGTCGGCCACCGTGGAGTATGCAGACGGTGATATGATCCGCTTCTACCGCGATTACAACACGGGGGACGGTGTACTCACAAGTATTGCGGTCACCACGCCGCCCACCAAGACGGCTTACAAAGAAGGCGATACCCTCCAGGTAGCGGGTATGGTCGTTATGGGCTATTTCTCCAACAATTATTCGCGTGAGCTGACGCTCGGCACGGAATACGTGGTTGTCGAAAGCAGTAAAATGGCAGAAGGACAGACCTATATTACGGTTTCTGCCACGATCGGCGGTGTCACGAAAACGGCAACAACGCCCGTCACCGTCAGTCCTGCGAACTATGCGTTCACATTCCTTGAAGAAGCACCGCTGACATTTGATCTGCCGATCGGTACGACTCCGACGGCCAAGACGCTGACGGTGCAAAACATCGGCGATCAGAAACTCGGCGTGTCGGATATTGCGCTGTCGGGTGCCAATCCCGAAGCGTTTGTACTTTCCAGAGAACAGTTGTGGCCGATGTTTGCTACCGGCACAAACAGTCAGCGCGATTTCACGGTCGCCCCTGCTGAAAATCTTGCCGAGGGCGTGTATACAGCGACAGTGACTGTCACCAACGTGGATGCGGAGATTTCCATTTCGATGGAACTGATTTTGAATGTGTATGATCCCGTGATGATCAGCGGTACAATCACAAGCTACGGCTCCGAAGAGGATGAGATTCTCGTTGGCTTGTATCAGGACGGCGATTTTACCTATCAATATCAGGCAACCCTTACAGGCAATGAAGCAGCCTATACCTTTGATGGACTTGTCCCGGGCGACTACATTCTGGAGGTTTCCAAAAAGGGACACACCACGGCAAAGATTGCAATAGATGACCTGACTGAGGATACGGTCGTTGATGTCGAGCTGGAAGCGACGGTGCCTGTTACGGGCATCGAACTGGAGATGAACGGTTACGAACTCGCCAAACCGTTCGATTTGCTCGGCATTTGGCCCTGTCAAGACGGAGCTTCTGTCGAGGGCCATCTCGTTTTGGATGAAAACGGTAATGTGATGAACAATGCGTATGCCGAAGCAGAAAAGGTATATGCCCTGCTCGTTTACGTAAAACCGCATGACGGCTATGATTTTAATGGGTTGACGGCTGAGGCTTGTACGCTCAACGGGATTACGTGTGCGGAATTCACGGCGGATGCCGATGGCTTGTGGTTGGCGTTCCCGTTACCGATGCTTGATGCCGTTTCGATTGAAGATATTTGCTTTGAGACAAACTCTTACGGCGTCGGCGATGATTATGATGTGCTTTACGTCTACAGTGATACCGAAGGTGTCGAGGCGTTGGAATCCAATGTAATCGACGATCGGTTTGCCGTTTTGGAAGGTATCTTCGAGTACAATACACCGTATCTTGTCGAGGTCTTTTTTGTCGTAGCAGGCGGCTGTGATCTCGCCGTTGCGGATATGAGTCATATCACGCTCGACGGTGTTTCGGCAATGCAGCTTTATGAACTCGGTGAAAATACGTATGCGGCCGTGTTCTATATGCCCGGATTCAAGGTACAGCACGAAGTGACCTTTATGATCGGTGATTCGTTTGCGGAGACACAGTATGTCAACGACGGCGAAGCAGTGACGGAGCCCGAAGAACCGTATATGGACGGTTATAAGTTTATCGGCTGGCACACCGATGCCGATGAGCTGTATGATTTCTCGACTCCCGTTACAGCGCCGATCACCCTGACGGCGAAGTTTGTGCCTGCACACGTGGTTACATTGATGTTCGGGGATACTCCTGTCGGCTGGTTGACGGTAGAGCACGGTAAGACCGTCGAAAAGCCCGAAGATCCCGCTCAGGAGGGGATGACGTTTGTCGGCTGGGTAACTCCCGACGGCGAGCTGTATGACTTTAACGAGCCCGTGTATTCCGATATGTCGCTGACCGCGAAGTTCGAAACGTCGGCAATGCTCGGTGACCTGAACTTTGACGGCACCGTGAATATGATGGATGCGCTCCTGCTTTACGGTGGAACGGGCGGTGCACGCACAATGACTGAGGAGCAGACGGCCGTGTCGGATATGAACAGCGACGGCACGGTGAATATGATGGACGCCCTGCTGCTGTATAAGCTGGCGTCGGGCGCTTGATCCAAACGGTATATACACCCTCTCGGTGTCGAAAAAAGAATCATAGGTACATTCTTATGTCACCGAGAGGGGTATATAAATACATTAAAAATCTTTGCTAAGGAAAGGACGATGCATGATGAAACAATGGAAGATCTTTTTGGCGTGCGCGACGGTGCTTGCGCTGATGCTGAGCCTGTGTGCCTGCGGCGGTAACGGCGCACCTTCCGGTGAGACGGGAGACAACAATCCGAACCCCACCGTTCCGACAGATCCTGCCGACGAGTATGAGTATGAGGTAGAGCTTGTCGGTGCGGAGCTGTTCTCGGATACCGACGGCGAGGATGCCATTCGCGTGTACTACGATTTTACCAACAATTCCGATTCGACGAAGTCGGCGTTGATGGCTCTTACCGTCACCGCCACACAGGGAGGTGCCGAACTGGTGTCGACCTACGCCGCGTTTGACAGCGAGCCTGTGGCCGAATCCGACTATTACGGTATGGCTGTCCGCCCCGGTGTGACGATCCGTTGTGCAGAGGAATACAAGGTCGATCCCGAAGGCGGTACGGTGACGCTGTCGGTTGAGCGTGGCTGGTTTGATGAGAATCCCCTGTCGTTTGAACTGGAGCTCGATGCATTGACCGCTCCCGCTGATGCGTTTGAGATTGCCGCGATTGCGGATCCCGATTGGACCGACAGCTATGAGGATCGCGGCACGGTGGACGATTCGTACGAGGTGTTCATCGACAATGCCGAGGTCGTGACAGGCTGGGAAGACAGCGAAATCCTCCGCGTGTATATCGATTTCACCAACAATTCCGATGAGGCGGCGAGCTTCTATATGGCTACGGCGGCTTTCGCGTATCAGGACGGTGTACAGCTTGCGGCGGATTATGCGGCCGATGCGGTCGAGGAGGATGAGAACTATTCGGTCGAGGTCGCTCCCGGTGAAACGATCCGCGTGACACGTTGCTTTGGCTTACGCAGTGGCAGCGAGGTGGAAGTGGAAATCGCTGACAGCATGGGTACTACCGTGGCGGCAACGTCGTATACGCTGGAGTGATACGAAACCGAACGCTGAATTCGATTCTATATATACGAAAAGCGCAAAGCCCCTGTGGCTTTGCGCTTTTCGCTTATTGGTGGAGATAAGCGGTTATGTTATCAAGGGGGCGGGTTTTATCTCGCCTTTTGGTTCATGTAAAAACGGCAGTTTGATCATTCCCAACGGGGCTAAATATGCCATTTCTGTTCAGCGTTCACCGCTTGTCGTTATTTAAAATTATTAAAACACGTTAAAACCCGCGTAGTCATACGGTTTTCGGGGCGTTCGAACATCTGAATCGAGCAAAACGCTGATGCGGCCTAAAGTCCGATTTTTCTTAAAATCAGTAAAAATGTTAGAAAAGTGTTAGAAACTGTTAGTAGAACAAAACCGTCCGATCCTTCTGTATCGTCAAAATTTCAGATACTTTTCTAACCAAAAATGTATTCAAATATAGGGAAGAATATGTTAAAAAACAAAACTAACGGGAACATCATTAATAATATAATTTATGAGTAACAAAGAGTTGCTGCAGAGAATCATCTCTGCAGCAACTGTTATTACCGAATACCGTATTTCTCGATGATATAATCCATATCCTTATCGCCTCTGCCGGAGAGATTGATCAGCACAGAACCCTTGCCCATTGTCTTTGCCAGCTTCATACCGTAGGCAATAGCATGGGAGCTTTCAATGGCAGGTATGATACCCTCCATTCTGGAAAGTTCAAAGAATGCATTGATGGTCTCATCATCGGTGACAACATCATATTTCACTCTGCCAAGATCGTGCAAGAAGGCATGTTCCGGGCCACAGG
>JAFQMR010000010.1 GCA_017396175.1 Clostridia bacterium | reverse complement strand
TTCTGCTCCGTTTGGTTACTCTTTCGCACAAAAGAGAGTACAGCGACAAGCTGTGCTCTCTTTTTTACGTTTGTCTTCGAAAAATGCATACATAAACGACGAAAAACAGCGCACACTTCTCATACGACAACAATGAGAGGATGAACACCGATTATGAATATCAAACATCTGTTATGTGTACTCATTTCCCTATTACTTTGTACTGCTACCGCCTGTCAGCCGGCCACGCCGACAACCGACGAAGAAACCGTTACCGTGCGCTATCTGAACTTTAAGCCCGAAATTGCTTCCGTATACGAGCAGATCGCCGATGAATACGAACGTGAAACGGGACGGCGAGTCATTGTCGAAACCGCCGCCAACAACACCTACGAGCAAACACTCAGTGCCAAAATGGCGACCTCCGATGCACCGACGATCTTTCAGATCAACGGTCCGCGTGGATACGCAAACTGGTCGCGTTACTGCGCGCCGCTGTCACAGACAAAGCTTTATCAGCACCTTAGCGATCCCTCGCTCGCCATGATCTCGGACGGCGAGGTCTACGGCATTCCTTACGTTGTTGAGGGATACGGCATTATCTATAACAACGCGATCCTCGACCGCTATTTTGCGCTTCCCGAACGGTCGACCGATTTCGCTTCTATGGACGATATCACCGATTTCAATTCCTTAAAAGCCTTGGTAGAGGATATGCAAACACGCAAAGAAGAGCTCGGTATTCAGGGCGTATTCGCTTGCACCTCTTTAAAGCCCGGCGAGGACTGGCGCTGGCAGACACATCTCGCCAACATCCCGATCTACTATGAATTCGAGGCCCGTGAGGCCGATCTTTCGGGCGAGGACGTGAAAACAATCGATTTCCGTTACGCCGAGAATTACCGTAACATTTTCGATCTCTACCTGAACAATTCGACGACCGATCCAAAGCTTCTCGGCACAAAGCTTGTAGACGAATCGATGGCGGAGTTCGCTCTCGGTCAATGCGCTATGGTACAAAACGGCAACTGGGCCTGGAATCAGCTTCGCACCGTGGACGGCAATACCGTCCGTGAAGAAGACATTAAAATGCTGCCCATCTATACCGGCATGGAGAACGATTCCGAGCAAGGGCTGTGTATCGGCACCGAAAGCTTTCTCTGCATCAACTCCAAAGCCTCCGAAGCTGAACAGCAAGCGGCCGCCGATTTCTTATATTGGCTGTTTTCCTCCGAAACAGGAAAACGCTTTGTCACCGACAACCTGAACTTTATTGCTCCCTTCGATACCTTCAGCGAGGAGGAGCGTCCGAACGATCCGCTGGCAAGGGAAATTTCACGCTATCTGGAGCGGGACGATATTCAGGCGATCCCCTGGCAATTCACCCTGTTCCCCGGACAGACCTTCAAGGATGATTTCGGGACGGCTCTCCTGCAATATGCGCAAGGAAAAACCGACTGGGAGGCTGTCACCCGTACGGTAACCGAACGTTGGAAGCAGGAAAGCGCCCTGCTGTAACCGTGCGCAAAAGGAGGTTCCTCCATCGATGGATCGCTCTATCAGGCGCTATGCGCCCGTATTTCTCTTCCCAACGCTGATCGCGTTTCTGATTGCGTTTCTGATCCCCTTTTTTCTGGGATTATATCTGTCCTTCACCGATTTTGCCACGGTGGCCGATGCCGAATTTGTCGGCTTCGATAATTATGTTCGCGCATTCACTACCGATCAAAACTTTCTGAACGCGTTGCAATTCACCGTTGCATTCACGATTGTATCCGTTATCAGCGTCAATGTGATCGCTTTCGGGCTGGCGTTGCTTCTGACACGCGGGCTCAAAGGCACAAACCTGTTTCGCACCGTATTCTTCCTTCCGAACCTGATCGGCGGCATTGTGCTTGGGTATATCTGGAACCTGCTGATCAACGGCGTGCTGGGACTGTTCGGAGTGGATATCACGTATGACGCTTCGTACGGCTTCTGGGGACTGGTGATCCTGATGAATTGGCAGCTCATCGGCTATATGATGGTCATTTATATTGCGGGACTCCAGAATATTCCGACCTCCGTCACGGAAGCCGCCGCTATCGACGGTGCATCACGAGGGCAGACACTGCGACATATCACCCTCCCGATGGTGATGCCTTCCGTGACCATCTGCACCTTTCTGACGCTCACCAACTCCTTTAAGCTGTTTGATCAGAATCTGGCACTCACAGGCGGTGCACCCGGACGCGAAACCGCGATGCTGGCGCTCGATATTTATGACACCTTTTACGGGCGGAACCTGTCGTGGCAAGGCGTCGGCCAAGCAAAGGCGGTTATCTTTTTCCTGATCGTTGCCGTCATTGCCCTAATACAGCTTCGTCTGACACGCAGTAAGGAGGTGGACGCGTGAAACGTTCCTCGGGCTTCGATTGCCTCATCATCGCCTTTCTCATCGCGCTATGCCTCTTATTCTTGTTCCCGCTTGTCATCGTCCTGATAAACTCCTTCAAATCAAAGCTCACCATTATGAGCGCCCCCTTCGCCCTTCCCGACGCCGACACCTTTGTCGGGCTCGCCAACTATCAAACGGGGATCGAAAATACAGGGTTCTTTGAAGCCTTCGGACGTTCCCTCTTTATCACGGTCGGTTCGGTTGCTCTCATTGTACTTGGCTCCTCCATGACCGCGTGGTTTATCACGCGCGTCCGTACCTGGTGG
>JAFQMR010000118.1 GCA_017396175.1 Clostridia bacterium | reverse complement strand
GAGGAGGAGATCGAGCTTGCTATCCGCATCGGCAACAACGATGAACAGGCAAAAAAGCGCCTTTCTGAGGCGAACCTCCGTCTGGTCGTCAGCATCGCCAAGCGTTATGTCGGTCGCGGTATGCAATTCCTTGATCTGATCCAGGAGGGCAACCTTGGCTTGATCAAAGCGGTCGAAAAGTTTGATTACACCAAGGGCTTTAAATTTTCGACCTACGCGACGTGGTGGATCCGTCAGGCGATCACCCGCGCCATTGCCGATCAGGCGCGTACCATCCGCATTCCCGTCCATATGGTCGAGACTATCAATAAGGTGAAAAAGGTCAGCAGCCAGCTCCTTCACAAAAACGGTCATGAGCCGACAGCGGAAGAAATTGCGCTGGAGCTGGATATGCAGGTGGAAAAGGTTCGCGAGATCATGCGTGTGGCGCAGGAGCCTGTATCGCTTGAAACCCCGATCGGTGAAGAGGAGGACAGTCATCTCGGCGATTTTATCCCCGATGAAGAGGCTCCCGCTCCTGCGGATGCCGCATCCCATACGTTGCTGAAGGAACAGCTGGCAGAGGTGCTCTCGACGCTGACACCGCGTGAAGCAAAGGTCCTCAGCCTCCGCTTCGGTCTGGAGGACGGGCATCCCCGTACGCTGGAAGAGGTCGGTAAGGAGTTTGACGTTACCCGTGAACGTATTCGTCAGATCGAGGCGAAGGCACTGCGCAAGCTTCGTCATCCCAGCCGTAGCAAGAAGCTGAGAGATTTCCTGGATTGATAATGAGGAAACGGTATGCATATTAATTTAGAATCGGATTATGCCGTGCGCATCATTCGCGCGTTAGCTCAGGAGGGCTCGCGTATGGATGCATCGACGGTCGCTGAGCGCGCTTGCGTGTCGATGACCGTTACGCTGAAGATTATGCGTAAGCTCACCGCCTCCGGACTTGTCGTATCCTTTAAGGGGAAGTACGGCGGGTATACACTTGCGCAAAAGCCGCAGGATATTACACTGCGTCACGTGATCGAAGCGATCGAGGGCCCGTACCGCTTCAGCCGCTGTCTGGATGAGGGGTATGACTGCACCTGCAAGGATGCCATTGCGTGCCCGTTCCATTCGGTGTTTGATGAAGTAACGGCCATGGTGGTAGAGAAGCTGGATACCATAACGTTCGACCAACTGCTATAACCGAAAAAAGCACCCGACAGGATTGGAACTGTCGGGTGCTTTTTGAATTTCTTGTTCGATCAGATCTGATCGAGAGCTTGCTTGATATCATCGATGATGTCAAGAGCATTCTCAATGCCGACCGAGAAACGGATCAGATCGGGCGTAACGCCGCATTCCAGAAGCTGGCGGTCGTTAAGCTGACGATGGGTGGTGGAAGCGGGGTGAAGCACGCAGGTGCGCAGATCCGCTACGTGCGTTGCGATCACGGCGAGCTTCAGGTTATCCATAAATTTGATGGCCGCTTCGCGTCCGCCCTTTACGCCGAAGGAGATGACACCGCAAGTGCCGTTCGGCATATATTTCCGAACAAGCGGATATTCGGGCGAATCGGGAAGCTCGGGGAACGAAACCCACGAAATGCGGTCATCGGTGAGCAGATACTCGGCGACTGCGCGCGCGTTGGCTACATGGCGCTCCATACGGAGGTGGAGCGTGTCGATGCCCTGGCTGAGATAAAAGGCGTTCATCGGGCTGGGGGTAGAGCCGATATCGCGCATCAGATGTGTACGGGCCTTCGTGATATAGGCGGCGTTGCCGAATTGCTCGGTATAAATGACGCCGTGATAGGTTTCGTCGGGGGTGGTCAGCTCAGGGAATTTGCCTGCTGCTGCCCAGTCAAAGTTGCCGCTGTCAACGATCACACCGCCCAGAGCGGTAGCGTGTCCGTCAAGGTATTTGGATGTGGAGTGAATGACGATATCGGCTCCGAACTCAAACGGACGGCAATTGATGGGCGTGGGGAAGGTGTTATCCACGATGAGCGGCACCTGATGGGCGTGAGCGATGCGTGCATACTGCTCAATGTCGAGCACGTGAAGGGCGGGATTCGAGAGCGTTTCGCCGAATACCAGACGGGTGTTGGGGCGGAACGCGGCTTCGATTTCCTCGTCGGTAGCGCCGGGCTCAATAAACGTGACATCGATACCGAGTTCGCGAAGCGTTTTATTGAACAGATTGAATGTGCCGCCGTAAATCGCCGAAGCGCTGATGACGTGATCGCCCGCGTGAGCGATATTGATGACGGAGATCAGCGACGCGGCTTGTCCCGCCGATGTCATCAGGGCACCGACACCGCCTTCGAGAGCGGCAATTTTGGCTTCCACAGCGTCGGTTGTCGGGTTGCTCAGACGAGTGTAGAAGGCGCCGGCCGCTTTCAGGTCGAACAAATCCCCCATCGACTGAGCATCCTCATAGAGAAAGGTGGTGCTTTGATAAATCGGAAGCACGCGTGCTTCACCGTTTTTTGTCGGACGGTAGCCCGATTGAATGCATTTGGTTTCTATACGCCAATCCATAGCGTGATACCTCCTTGGCAGAGTTGTGATCTGCTTATTATAGTATAGCTTTTTTGCTTCTTTGTCAACGAAAATTCCCGCTCAACCGAAATATTTATAGTTTATATAATAAAATTATATATAAAAAATTGACTATCGTTTTTAACTGTGGTACAATGTAGCGCGAATATGCGATGGTGAACTTGACAAACACGCATTTACGTGGTAATATATTAGCGTGTTAGCGAACTAAAGCGTTTTAGAGGAGATAGTCTATGAAGCGAAATCGATGCTCTACGCCGCTCGGAACCAAGGATCTTGTTTTGGAAGAATCGGTTACGAGGCGGGATATGGAAGCCAAGCTGTCCGGCCTGTTTTTGCGTCGCGGGTTTTCGGAGGTTATGACACCCGGTTTTGAATTTTTGGATGTGTTTATGGGAGAAAACCCCGCCGTGCCTGTGGAAAGTATGTATAAGATGACCGACACGAAGGGGCGGCTGATGGTGATGCGTCCCGATTCGACGTTGCCGATCGCCCGCTTGGCGGCCACTCGCTTTCAAAATGCGACACGACCGCTCCGTTTGTATTATGCGCAGGACGTATATCATATGAATGTCGGGTTGACGGGACGTGCCGATCAGGAGTTTCAGGCCGGCGTGGAGCTGATCGGCGCCGAAGGCTTGCGCGCCGATCTGGAGATCGTGCGGTTGGCGGCTACCGCTCTCCGTGAAGTGGTCGGAGACGGCTTCCGTCTTGAAATCGGTCATGTCGGCTTTTTCGAAGCGTTGATGGAGGAGCTGGACGCCGATGCGTCGGTCGAAGAGGAGATCCGCGATCTGATCGAAGGAAAAAATTATGCGGCACTTTCCGAGCTTCTTGACAGTCTGACTCCTTGCCCTGCGGTGGCTGCTTTACGCCGTTTACCGCATCTGTTCGGTGACCGCCGTGTTCTTGAAAAGGCAAAGGCGCTCTGTCGCAGTGAACGCGGCACCCAATCTCTTCGTTATCTGGATTCCGTCCTGTCGGCGCTGGCGGCATTGGGGTTGGAGGATCGCGTGCTACTGGATCTCGGTATGCTGCATTCCAACGAATATTACACCGGCTTGATCTTCCGTGGGTATGTGGAAGGAAGCGGTGAGATCGCCTTGTCGGGCGGACGCTATGATGCCCTGTTACAGCAATTCGGTACGGCGGAAGCGGCAGTTGGCTTTGCAATCAGCGTGGATGCCTTGATGCGTGTGCTGAAAAAACGCGGCGCTATGACGGCTTGTGCCGTTCGACCGCATTGCCTTGTTCACGCAGAAGAGGGCTTTGAAGTCAAAGCGTTGAATCTTGTGCGTGAGTACACCGAACAGGAAACTCCTTGCGAATTCAGTGTGTTTGCCACGGCGGAAGAAGCGCGGGCGTATGCACGCGAAAAAGCGATCTCCGTGTTGTACGTGGTTGGAGAAACTGTTCAAAAATACGATGTAATTGAGGAATGAGCTGACATATGAAACCGTTACGTATCGCCCTGACCAAGGGGCGGCTGGAGAAGGATACCGTTGCGCTGTTTGACCGTATGGGCCTTGATACCGACGTGGTGAAGAATAAGGGCCGCCGTCTGATTTTACCGATCGGACAGGATGTTGAAGTGGTGCTTGCCAAATCGGCGGATGTGATCACATACGTGGAAAACGGCGTGTGCGATCTCGGTGTGGTCGGGAAGGATACCATCGCCGAAAGCGGCGGCCGATTTTATGAGGTGCTTGATCTCGGATTCGGTAAATGTCGCTTTGCGGTAGCGGCTCCGAAGGGTGCCGATATTTTCGGCGGCTACCACGAGATCACGGTCGCTTCGAAATATCCGAATGTGGCGCGTCGCTTTTTTGAACGCCGCGGAATGGACGTCCGTATTATTAAAATCGAAGGCTCGGTAGAGCTCGCACCGTTGATCGGTCTGGCGGATTGCATTGTCGATATTGTGGAGACGGGTGCGACGCTGAAGGAAAACGGGCTTGAGATCGTGACCGATGTGATGCCGATCTCGGCTCGCGTGATTGTCAATATGGCCGCTATGAAGCTTCGTCAGGACGATATCAACGCGCTGGTTTCGGGAATGGAACAAGCGCTGTAAATTGGAGATAAAGAAGGGTTACTTATGTTATTGACTACGGTTAAAGCCGACGGAAAAACGGAATACGAGCTGTTGGCGCAGCTGGAAGCGCGCAGCGGAGAAGTGGACAAGCGTGTCACGGCTGCTGTAACGGATATTCTTACGGCGGTCCGTGAACGCGGAGACGAAGCCGTGCGGGAGTTTACGGCAAGATTCGACGGGATCGACGCGCCTGTACGTGCCATCGAAAGAGAGGAGCTCGCTGAGCTTGCCAAAGCCTGCGACAGCAACATTTATGCGGCTTTGACGCGTGTGGCGGAAAATATCCGTGATTTCCATGCCCGTCAGCTTCAGCAGAGCTGGATGACCACGAAGGAGGACGGGACGATCCTCGGACAGCGCATTCGCGGTCTTGAACGTGTCGGTATTTATGTGCCGGGCGGCACGGCGGCCTATCCGAGCTCGGTGCTGATGAACGCGATTCCCGCGCGTATTGCCGGCGTCAAAGAGATCGTGATGGTGACGCCGCCTCCGAAGAGCGGCGGTTTTAATCCGGATGTGATGGCGGCGGCGTACATTGCCGGCGTGGACCGCGTATTTTTGTGCGGAGGTGCACAGGGCGTTGCGGCACTGGCCTACGGCACCGAAACCGTTCCGAAGGTCGATAAAATCGTCGGCCCGGGCAATATCTTTGTCGCGACGGCAAAGCGCCTTACCTACGGCGTCGTGGATATTGATATGATTGCAGGCCCCAGTGAGATCCTGATACTCGCGGACGATACCGCCAACCCTGCATATCTCGCGGCAGATCTGATGTCGCAGGCAGAGCACGATATGCTTGCCTCCTCGATTCTGATCACGACCTCCGAGCGGGTGGCAAAGGAAACCGCCGAGGAGCTTGAGCGACAGATCGAATCGCTTTCCCGAAAGCAGATTATCGAAAAATCGCTTGTAGACTACGGTGCCGCGATCGTATGCCGTAGTATGGAAGAAGCGGTGGAGTTTGCCAACCGTTTGGCTCCCGAGCATCTTGAGGTGATGTGTGAGGATCCGATGTCTTATATCGGACGCCTTGATAATGCCGGTTCGGTATTCCTCGGCCAGTATGCCCCCGAACCTCTCGGCGATTATTACGCAGGTCCGAACCATGTGCTTCCGACGGGAGCCACGGCTCGCTTTTTCTCGCCGCTGTCGGTGGACAGCTTTGTCAAAAAATCAAGCTTTATATATTACAAGCGCGAGGCGTTGCAAGCGGCGTGCGAGGATATTGTGACGCTGGCAAACGCCGAAGGCCTTGATGCACACGCCCATGCAGTGGCGGTTCGCTTTGAATGAAAGGAGCTACCCTTTTATGAGTTATGAATTGTGCGAGAAGGCGAGGGCGCTCCAACCGTACGATCCCGTACAAGGGGTTTATCGCATTCGCCTGGATGCCAATGAATCGTTTTTATTGCCGACCGAAACCGATCGCGAAGCGATGGCGACAGCCGTTGCAGAGCTTGATTTGCGTCGATATCCCGATCCGCTTGCCACCGCTCCCGTACAAGCGTTTGCGGCGTTGTACGGCGTAAAGCCCTCGCTGGTTACGGCGGGGAACGGTTCGGACGAGTTGATCGGCGTGATTATGTCTTCCCTTTTGCAAAAGGGCGAAACGGTGCTGACGGTGGCACCGGATTTTTCGATGTATCACTTTTATACAAGCATCAGCGAAAATCCGTGCATCACTTTACAAAAACGCGAGGACCTGACGATTGATACGGATGCCGTGATTGAAACCATCCGCCGTGAAAACGTTCGGCTGTTTATTTTTTCCAATCCTTGTAATCCGACTTCCCTCGGTCTGTCCCGCGACGAGGTTCGCCGTATTCTGAAGGAAACGGAGGCTTTGATTGTACTTGACGAAGCCTATATGGATTTCTGGGATCAATCGCTGTTGCCTGAGGTGGAGGAATATGACAACCTGATCATTCTCCGTACGGCTTCCAAAGCTCTCGGTATGGCGGCGTTGAGACTCGGGTTTGCGGTTGCCAACGAAACGATTACAGCGATTCTGCGTGCGGCAAAATCGCCTTACAACGTCAATGCGGCTACGCAGGCGATCGCGACGATCGCGTTGTCCAATCCGCTCTATAAGGACGTGTATATCGATCTTCTGATCGAATCCCGCAAACAGCTTTATCAAGGGTGCTTGCGACTGCTTGAAAAAGGCTACATCCGCAGAGTGTACGACAGTGTGACAAATTTCGTGCTGGTCGAAGTGGAGGATGCGCCGTATTTCCGCGATGAGCTGGCAGATTTCGGGATTATTGTGCGGTGCTTCGGCAACGATCGTCTGCGCATTACGGCGGGTAAGGAAAGTGAAAACAAAGAGGTGCTGGCGGGGCTTGCGTCCATTGCACAGCATCGTAAAGAAGAGGCGGAGGGGACGTTATGAGAACGGCAACGGTCACACGCAAAACCAAAGAAACGGATATTACGGTTACGGTAAATCTGGACGGCGGAGAGGTCTCGGTCAAAACGGGAATCGGCTTTTTCGATCATATGCTCGAAGCGCTTGCTGTTCACGGCGGACTCGGCCTGACGGTTGCGGTCACGGGCGATCTGCATGTAGACGGACACCATACGGTAGAGGATACCGGCATCGTTCTCGGACAGGCGATCGCGAAGGCGCTCGGAGACAAGAGCGGTATTGCGCGCTTCGGCAGCTTTTATATTCCGATGGATGAATCGCTTTGCTTTGCCGCTTTGGATATCAGCGGACGTCCGTACCTTGCGTTTGATGCGCGGTTTCCCGAGCAGAAGGTCGGCGACTACGATACCTGCCTGACGGTGGAATTTTTCCGTGCACTGAGTCTTCATGCGGGGCTGACGCTGCATTTGAGAGTGCTGTACGGCGGCAATTCTCATCATATGATCGAGGGGCTTTTCAAAGCCTATGCCCACGCCTTTAAAGCGGCCGTTGCCGCTACGGAGGGTGTACTTTCGACAAAGGGCTCGCTCGACTGACACGTCACAAAGGGGTTTTTAACGTGATTATTTTACCGGCGATCGATATCAAGGACCGCGAATGTGTCCGTTTGTTTAAAGGGGATTTTGCGACGGTTCACCGTGTGGCGGACAGCCCGCTTGATACGGCGCGTTCCTTTAAAGAGGCAGGGGCGGAATGGATTCATATGGTGGATCTCGACGGCGCAAAGGACGGTACACGCCGCAATGCCGATATTTTTCTTGAGGTGGCTGAGAAAAGCGGCCTGAAGGTGGAGCTCGGCGGCGGTATCCGTGATCTGCAGACGCTTGAGTATTATTTTACAAACGGCATTTCCCGTTGCATTCTCGGGTCTGCGGCTCTTAAAAATCCGTCACTCGTCGAAGAAGCCGTACGTCTTTACGGACATCGTATCGCAGTCGGAATTGACGCGCTGAACGGTATGGTTGCTACCGAAGGCTGGCTTGACGTTTCGGATGTGCCGTATCTGGAGCTGGCCCGTCGGATGGAAGCGATGGGCGTTCAGACGTTGATCTTTACGGATATTTCGAAGGACGGTACGCTTTCGGGCCCGAACCTCGAGCAGTTGAAGGCGCTTCGTGAAGCGGTCAGCTGTCAGGTGATCGCATCCGGCGGTATGCATACGATCGATGATGTGACGGCGTGTGCCGAGGCATCGCTCGACGGTGCCATTTGCGGCAAGTCGCTGTACAGCGGCACATTGTCGCTCAGCGAAGCGGTACAGACGGCAACAACGCCGATCGATCGTATGGATCTCGACGCGTATTTTGAAAAATCGGTATTGACGCCGGCAATCGTACAGGAGGCATCTACGGGTGAGGTGTTGATGCTTGCCTACATGAATCGGGTGTCGCTTCAGCGGACGTTGGAGACGGGTACCACGTGGTTCTGGAGCCGCTCGCGCTCCGAATATTGGAACAAGGGCGCTACCAGCGGCCATGTTCAGCGTGTGGTTTCCGTTGACGGAGACTGTGACCGCGATACATTACTGATCAGGGTGGAGCAAACGGGTGCTGCCTGCCATACAGGCTCGCATTCCTGCTTCTTCCGCCGCTTTGAGGAGGTTTAATCTATGAGCTGTCTGAAAGAAGTTTATGAGACCATTATCGATCGGCGTGATCATCCCGTCGAAAAATCGTATACACACTATCTGTTTGAGCAGGGTATCGATAAGGTGCTTAAAAAGGTCGGAGAGGAATCGACCGAAACCGTGATTGCGGCCAAAAACGGCGATAACGCGGAGACGATCGGTGAAATTGCCGATCTGGCATACCACGTGCTGGTGTTGATGGCGATGCAGAATATTACACCTGAGGATATCGAAGCGAAGCTTCGCGAGCGCCACACGAAGAGCGGTAATCTCAAAACCTTCCACACAGTCGACAAGAACACCTGAGGAGGCTGTACGTATGAAATACGGTATTATCGGTGCGATGGATTCGGAAATTGCGTTGCTGACCTCCAAAATGACGGCGGTAACTGTGGATCGATCGGCGGGGCTTACGTTCTATACGGGCGAGCTTTGCGGACAGGAGGCTGTGGTTGTCAAATGCGGTGTCGGTAAAGTCAATGCCGCCGCTTGTACTCAGGCCCTGATTGACCGATACGGCGTAGAGCGCCTGATCAATGTCGGCGTAGCGGGCGGTGTCTCTTCCGAATTGAAGGTGCTTGATGTTGTCGTCGGTCGTGCGCTGGTACAACACGATTTCGACCTTCGTCCGTTTGGTTATGTTAAGGGGTACCTCGGCGAAGTGTACAGCGGCGATTCGCAAAGGCCGACCTGCTTTGAAGCAGATCCCGTAATGGTAGAGGCTTGTGAATCGGCGGCTAAAAAGGCGCTCGGTTGTGAGCATAGCTGTTATGTCGGTGTAATTGCATCGGGGGATGAATTTGTGGCGGCGTCCGATCGTCGCTCTGCCATTGCAGCTTCTTGCGGTGCGATGGCATCGGAGATGGAAGGAGCCGCCGTCGCACAGGTGGCGTTCCAGAACGGCGTGCCGTTTTTGGTGCTTCGCACGATTTCCGATCTGGCGGACGGTTCAGCCCCTGTTTCCTTTGAAACGGTTGTGCAGTTTGCGGCCGATATCGCGGCTAAGGTGATTCTGGAAATGCTTCGTGCATAAAGGACTTGAGATTTTGTTCGGATTATGGTATACTCGTTCCGAGAGGTGAGAGTTATGAAGAAAACGCTTGTATTTATTATGGCGGTTTGCCTGCTTACATCCGTAAGTCTTGCGTCATTTACTGCTTGTAATTCATCCGAGCCGACAACGTCGGAGCCTGCAACGACCGTGGCTACAACACCTACGACCGTCGCTATTGTCGAGGCGGAGCTCTCTTCGATGCTTACCTCGGAGGAGATCACGAAAGCGGTCGGGCTTCCGATGGGAGAACCTGCGGTGTCGGGACAGGGCTCGATGCTTACCTGCATCGGCAACGGCAATAAAGCGATGCTCAGTGTGATGTTGTCGGAGAAACCGATTGAAATTTTCGATCAGATGCTTCAGGCGTATCCCGATGCCATTCCTTGTCCGAATCTCGGCGAAACAGCGTGGTACAGCCCTGTTTACTGTCAGCTGCTTTCCTACGCCAAGGGACACATGATCACGGTGGAGCTTACCGGCACGGAAGACGGCGATATGGAGATGCAGATGCTTCGTTGCCGTCAGCTGACCGCCTTATTGATTGAACAACTGTAAAAAAATAACGGTGCTTCAGGCACCGTTATTTTTTTGGACTTTAAAGGGGCGTATGACGACGAGATCCTCGCGGCGAACACAACGAAAACCGAAGATCAGCAGAACGTATACCGTGATCAGTATCCCGCTTTCGAGAATACAACGTATCATAAGACTTTCCGTATCCGAGAACGCAAACCGATCCGTCAGATCGGCGATCAGGACTCCTGCCAGAGCGGCAAACGTCGGTTTTATGATCCACGTATAAAGCGGTATACGTACACCCGTTACGTTGCAAAGACGATGCAGATTCAAAGAACAGGTCAGCAGATTGCTGACGATCATCACGGCGTAGAATCCGTAAAGACCGAACGCCGGCAACAGGAGCAGAATCAGTATAATTCTCGATCCGGAATCAAGGATGCTGTATAGTAAGGAATGTGTCTGCTGATCCAGGCCCTTGAGCAGTCCGACGGTCATACTCTCCAGATACATGACGGGAGCGAGAGGGGACAAGATCCGCAGCATCGCTCCGATGTCTCTGTCATTGTAAATCATGATGCAAAGCGGTTCGGCAATCACAAATACAACACCGCTGATCAGTACGGAGGACAGCAATGTAAGCTGCAAAGCTTTTCGCACGGTATGCTGCATACGGTGTTTGTGCCCGAGAGAATGCGCTTCGGATATTTCGGGAATCAGCAAGGCGGTGAAGGCGTTTAGAAAAGAAGAAGGGAAGAACAGGAGCGGCATAGCCATCCCTTTAAGTTTTCCGAATAAGGATAACGCGGTTTCTCGTACTCCGAGATGCATTGTAAGGGTGTCGGGAACCAGAATGTTTTCGATGGTTCGCAGTCCGCTTCCGAGATAACGCCCTGCTGTGATCGGTAAGGCGATGTGGCAAATCTGTCGGAATCCGCTTGCCGAAGAGGACGCATTCCCTTTTCCGAGATGCCTCTTGTCTAAAAGGTAGCATATCGTCATATAACCGCAGGAAACGGCTTCGGCAATCGTGTCTCCGAGCAAAACGGCAAAGCAAGCCGCTTCGACGGTTTGCGCTTCGGTAAGATTCAGAATCAGAACAATGGATCCGATCCGAACAAGCTGTTCCAGAATTTGTGCGATCGACGAGCTTCCTACACGTCGCCTGGCGAGAAAGTATCCTTTAATGCAGGAGGAGGCTCCCATAAACGGCAAACTGAGTGTCAGTATTTTCAGAGAGGGTACGGCGCGGATGTCGTGAAGCCAGTGTGTTGCCACCGCCTCAGCACCGACAATGAGGGCAACTCCCGAGAGTACCCCAACGGCGATACTGAGCAGAATACAGCGGTACAGCATAGTTTTGGCATAACGATAATTACCGATGGCAATGGCATCGGTACAAATCCGCGTAACAGCGGTATTCAATCCGACGGTGGCGAACGAAGACATCAGGACATACACCGAGAGAATCAGCTGATACAATCCCATCCCTTCCGCGCCGATGCGGTTGCTGACGTAAATACGGAAGAGGATCCCGACGGAACGAAGCACCAGAGAGGTGATCGTAAGAATGGCGGCATTTTGTATGAAGAGGCGTTTTTTCAAGCGGAATCACTCCCGCCGTACGTCGTACGATTGTACAGTAATACAAGAAGCTCCCACAGAGCGGCATCGATCTCGTCGTTGGATTCCAGATCGTGGAGACTTCTGAGGGTGCGTACAGCCTCGGAGGTCGCCTCATCGTATACCCTGCCGTAGCCGACCTGCGGCAGATTGTTATACCGCAAGGACAGCGTGTTGAGAATGTGCTTGATTACAGGAATGCTGTCGTGCTGTTCTCCGATGCGTATGCGGAATTGTTCGTGCGGAAACACATAGAGCGGACTCGGAGTCAGCACCGATGCATCGCGTGCCGCTTCCGTAAGACGATCCCATGTGACGGGATCTGTCTCACCACCTGAGATCGGCAGACCGTACAACTGCTGAAAGACGGATACGGCACGCTTTGTATCGTGGCTGTATTGACCGTCGATGACAACTCGCGGAATGGATGGTTCGCGAAAGGACAATAAACGGAGCGCTTGTTGGATTTCGCGAATGGCTTCCGTGTTCATACTGTTCACCTCCGTCAGGCTGTTGTTGAAATGGTGGTTCCCGGATTCTGGCCTTCGTTTCGATCGGTTCCGAGGGACAGATCGCTGTAAAGGGATGCAATGGCTTCCCATGTAAAAGGATCCACTGCCCCCGTACGCGTCAAGCCGAACTCCTGTTGAAATCGAGATACGGCATTTTCGGTTTGGCGCCCGTAGTAGCCCGTGATCGGTAGCATCGGTATGGACGGATAGGTAGCGGCGATCACGTTCAGATAGGTTTGAAGAGCGGTGACATAGTCCCCTCGGCTCCCGAAACGAAGCTGTAATCCCGGATAGCGCAACGTACCGCCTTCAAGCTGAGGGCTGTTTTCAACGATGCCGCGGTAAGCGCGGTACAGATCGCGCCAGGTGATAAAATCGATGCGTCCTGTTTGCGGTAACCCGTAGGTTTGTTGAAAGCCGCGGACAGCGGCTGCGGTCGCATCGTTGAATTCCCCTGTAATGTTAATCGGGGGCACCGTGTCGTAAAATGCGCCGATGACTGCCAGATAATACTGCACCAGATAGACAAAATCTCCTCGGTCTCCAAGGCCGATCTCGCGCACATACAATTGAGGAAGCTCAGAGGCGGTAAGTCCTTCGGAATCCAGCTCCGACAGTCGCTTTACGGCGTTATAAACGAGAGAGATCTTATACCATGTGGCTTTTCCGATGATTCCGTCGGGCTCCAGCCCGAAAACGGCTTGGAAGCTTTTTACCGCATCTTCGGTGGCGGTGCCGAAGCTTCCGCGGGTAACGGGGATTTTCGGAATCGCGGGGTAATTTCTCGAAATACGGTTAAGCTGGATTTGTTTTTGTTCCACTTCGCGAGAGCTGTCTCCGAGCCGTAAGGCAATACCGGGATACGATTCACGGATCGCTTCGACCGGCGCGTTTTCAATCAATTCCAGATCGTCTCCGTAAAAGCGCTTGAGTATATCAAGAGCAGATAACCCGCTTTGTGCCAGCGGAACCGTATCCCATTGCTGTAATCCGTCGCACACCGTCTGCCTTCCGTCGCAAAAGGCGGCAAACAGCGGCTCAACGGTGTTCGGACGGCGCAAATAATCGTTGAAGATCTCATCGACAAGGCGATCAATATTTTCAAACGTATCGTGTCCTTCTACGTACGCCTGGTCAAACGCTGTTGTGTTGGTGATGTCAAAATCATATCCGCGACTGCGGTAATACTCGGTATATACACGATTCAGTGCATAGGAAATCTGTGCGAGAACATTGGCGCGGATGGCTTCCTCCGGCCAGGTAGGATAGATTTCCGAGGATGCTACGGTTTTAATATAATCGGGAAAGGATACCGTCACATTTGAGGCGTCGTCGTCGGGACGCCCGAGATGAACGGTAATCGTTTCGGGGATAACAGGGAGCTCATCGGGCATGGTCTGAACCTCCTTTTGTATCACAGCGATATTTGCGGATAGGTCAGCGTTTCGTTACCGGAGGCGGCTTCGGGAAGCGGGATCATGCTGACGCTTTGGATGGCCGTTACACCGCCGTATATCGGTAAATCCGTGAATTGCTTGCGATAATAACCATCTGCGGCTACCTCTACCGTATAGGTTGTGTAAGGGGCGCGATTGTCGGGGTTCAGGGACAAAGCACGATCCTTTGTCGGAAGATCGATCAGCTCCGTTGTGCCGTTCTCATCGGTGACCATGGCACGTGCAAGAGCGGTTTCTCCGTTATGACCTCGGGTAACCAGAACGGTAGCGCCGACGAGCGGAACCGCCTGATTCTCGGTCGATACGCGTACCTGAAGGCTTCCGATATCCGACAGCTCATCGGGGGGATCCGCAGAGGGTTCGAGGTCGGTGTCGGGAGCGGGAGCGAGAACGGGAATGGGAGCGGAAACGGCTGTGTTTTGCTGTGCGATAAACTGCGAGTTGAATTCGTCGGTGTATCGTTCGATCATACGTCTCAGATCGTCTTTGGAGTAGTCCTGCATCCGTTATCAGCGCCTTTCTTCGATGTTGCCGTATATATATGCCCGAAAGATAAAAAATAGCACCGTCATAAAGACGGTGCTAAAGGCGTTTATTCAATACGCCAGTCGATCGGCGACTGTCCGACGGACTGTAAAAAGGCGTTGGCTTTTGAAAAATGCTTACAACCGAACCAGCCGCGGTGTGCCGACAGGGGGCTCGGATGAACGGTTTTGAGGATTCGATGGGCCGGATTGGTGATCAGTGCGGCTTTGGCGCCCGCGTTTGCGCCCCACAGCAAAAATACCATTGGTGTCTCGCGGGCGTTGAGCAGCTCGATCACGCGGTCGGTAAACTGTTCCCAGCCTTTGTTTCGATGGCTGTTCGGAAGCCCTTGCCGTACGGTCAGCACCGTGTTTAACAGCAAGACACCTTGCTTTGTCCAGGATGTCAGCTCACCGTGTGACGGGATCGGCAGTCCGAGGTCGCTTTGCAGTTCTTTAAATATATTCTGAAGCGATGGGGGAGGCACGATGCCTTTCTGAACCGAAAAGCATAGACCGTGCGCCTGTCCCGGGCCGTGATACGGATCTTGACCGAGGATCACGGCTTTTACATCGCTGTAGGATGTGGATTGTAAAGCGTTGAAAATGTGATACATATCGGGGTAAACGGTCTGTGCGGCGTATTCCGACTTTAAAAAGCGGCGAAGCTGAAGGTAATAGTCTTTTTGAAATTCGTCGGCAAGCAGAGCATCCCATTCGTTGTGAAATTCGACCATATTGACCACTCCTTTTGAATCAGTATATCACGCTTTTTGCGATTTGAAAAGCTGTTTGTTTACTTTACAAGTAATTGATAATATGGTACACTCAAAACAGAAGGATGTGATGAAAATGAATTCAAGTTTCTATGCGATGTTATCCCGTATGAAGCATATCGAGCGTTGGGCATTGATGCGCAATACGCGGAGTGAAAACCTTTGCGAGCACTCACAGGATGTAGCGGTCATTGCTCATGCACTGGCGTTGTTGACCAATACGCGTTTCGGCGGGTGTGTGGATTGCGGTACGTGTGTGATGCTGTCGTTGTATCACGATGCGTCAGAGATTCTGACCGGTGATCTTCCGACACCCGTGAAATACGATAATCCTGCGATTCGTGATGCCTATAAAGAGCTGGAGTCTGTCGCCTGCGCGAAATTGCTTTCGAAGCTTCCCGAGGATCTGCAGAACAGCTACCGTCCGTATTTTACGGAAGACGGTTTTGAAGAAGAACGTCGTATTGTGAAAGCGGCGGATAAGATTGCCGCGTTGATCAAGTGTGTGGAAGAACTGGCGCAGGGCAACGGGGAATTT
>JAFQMR010000117.1 GCA_017396175.1 Clostridia bacterium | reverse complement strand
CGATGCATAAGATGCCCCCAGATTATTCACCGTGGAATAGTTAAAGACTCCCTGATAGGTGACTACAGCAATATTCTGTTCTTTATTTCGAAGAATTCCGCCATCATATCCGCAAACAGTAATTGTTCCATCGTCATTCTCCTTATAATCAAAGCCCGTCGCTGCCGTTCCCTCCATCTCTTGCGTTGGTGTTGAGGTGACGTTTTGATCTTCTGTCGACGGTGTCGCGGTCTCGCCACAACCCGAAAGCAGAAATGCCATCATAAGAACCGTCAAACAAACCGCTAACAATTTTTTTCATTTCTATCCACCCTTTCAAAAGGCTACGCAACCATAGCCTTTCTGTCTCTGTTATACAGTGTAGCACATACAGCCGATACGGTCAATCGCTTCACAGCCAAACGAACCTGCGCCTCAAAGCGGCAGATCCTCAAGGCGGTAGAAGATCGGTTCCGAGCGGCCGTGAAAATTCTTCGGCTTTGACGGATCCACCACGGCGAGCTGTCCCTTCGAGGAAAGCCACACCGCCTTGACCGCTGTTCCGTGCATCCGGGCGGCACAGCGCTTTGCCCGCTTATACAGCGGATCCTGCGGGAGCAGAGCCTTCGGCGCTTGCGTCAGCGACGAACAGCAAAGCAGATCGCAAAGGATCGCATCGCGCAACGCCGCCTTGTCGCATCGGTCGGCAAAAAACGTATAAAACCGTTCGGTGTAAGCGGTCAGTGACAGCGAATCGCCGCGAAAAGCGTTGCCGAATTCGCAAAACAGCTCAAACGGCTCGAGGCCGACCTCCTCGGTCAGATAGCTAAGCGAATACAAAAAGCGACCGCTGTTATACAAGCGGTCAAGCGCATCCTCACATCCCTTCAGGCGACGAAGCTCCTCCCCCGACAGCCACGGCGTCGAGGTCACCTCGTAAGGGGGCTCATCCGCAAAGGTACAGGGATACCGCTCGGGCTCCTCCCGCATCGCGGCACCGTGAAGGAGCTTTAAAAACCCCATCTGGAGCATATGGGCTCGGAGATCGTATGCGATACGGAAGCTCCGTCGGAAGCTCTCGAGATCCTCGCCCGTCAACCCTGCGATCAGATCGATATGAATATGCATATTCCGAAAGCTCAGCAGTGTGCGGATATTTCTTATGAGCTTTTTTGTGTCGGTTTTGCGGTTGACAGCTCTCAGCACGTCTTCGTTGAAGGATTGCATCCCGATCTCAAGCTGTACGGCACCGTGAGGCATCGAGGACAATATTCGAAGCGTGCTGTCCTTCAGGATATCTCCCGCGATCTCAAAATGGAAGCATACGCCGCTCGGGATCTCCCGTCCGTAATGCGTGCGGATAAACCGCAGGATCTCGTTCGCGCGCTCGGCATCGGCATTGAAGGTGCGGTCGACGAATTTCACCGTCTGTGTGCCGCTTGAAGCCAGGCGGAGAAGATCCCGCTTCACGCCCTCAAGCTCAAAAAAACGAAGTGGCGAGCACCGTCCCGACAGGCAGAATGCACAGCGATAGGGACAGCCTCTCGAGGTCTCGATGTAGCTGATCCTGCCGTTCAGTTGTTCAAAGAACTCATCGCAGTAGGGTGACGGCGGGGTGTCCTTATACTCCCGCACGGGATTCGTGAGAATCGCGCCGTTTTCGCGATAGGTGAGTCCGCAGACAGCGGACAACTCCCCGTTCCTGTGATCGAGGAACGACGGAAACGCCCACTCTCCTTCTCCCGACAACACATAATCCACAAAGGGATACCGTTTGAGAAGCTCCTGCGGACGGTACGCCGCCTCGGGACCGCCGAGAACGATCTCGCAATCGCCGTGCTGCTTCAACAGCCGACACAGGGCCAGCGTTTTCGTAATGTTCCAAATATAACACGACAGCGCCACCACCGCGGGACGCTCCGCTAAGATCTCGCGGGCAAACGCTTCCGTGTCAGCGTTGACGGTGCTTTCCTTCACCGTCGCTTCACAGGGTGTCGTTGCAAAGGCGCGCACCCCCGCAAGCAGGCACCACGGCGAGAGCGACGCATGCACAAATTTGGAATTCAAGCAGGCAATGACAACCTTCACCGCAGTACCCCCTTTTTTGTACCCGTATGATCGCAGTATAGCACAGTCGGCGAAAAAACTCAACCACCGCCCATAAACAGGTTGAAGGAAACCGTTGCCGATTTACGATGGTTCGTAGTTTCACACCTGCTTGCGGCGCGCAGAGTCTGCGCGCCCTACGGTATGATTCAAGTTTGTGCAAACGGCGCGGATGAATCCGCGCCCTACGGTGTCGAGCATTGTATACAACACGCCCGAACGCCCCTGCGGTGCCGTAGCACACACAGAGGCGTTCGGGTTTGTTACTATGGTGAAGGCTTTGAGGGCAACATCAGTGCAGCACGAGTGCTTTCAACAGCAGCCGTACATCCGAGGTATCCGCTATGCCGTTTCGGTTCATATCGGACACTGTCCATCGGCTTACGTAGCCTTTGAGCACGTTGGACAGCAACTCGCGACCGTCCGCGGCGTTTGCAGAGCCGTTATAGTCCGTATCTCCGAGCGGGAAATCCGCGGGCGTCTTGCAGGCGATCCCCAGCGACGCGGCATACTCTTCCGCATAGGCGTTGTCGTCCGCAATCAGTGTGAAGGCTTCGCGTACACCGACCGCACCGGGGATGAGATCGGGATACGCGGGATCGACATAATACCCGAAGCCGACGGCGTGCTCCCCGATGGAGGTCACCGTCGACGGGATCACCAGACGGTCAAGCTCGACGCACGCGAAAAACGCCTGCATATCGATCACTTCCAGCCCCTCGGGCAAAAACACCTGCTCAATGCGGGTTTCCTGAAACGCGCCCGCCCCGATCACCCGCACGCCGTCGGGGATCACCACGGTTCGGACATAGCCGTTGCGCAGAAAAAGCATCTCACCGATCTCCGAGATCTTGTAGCCGTCGATCTCTGCGGGAAGCACGACCGTTTCACCGAGGTCGTTACAACCGGTCAGACGCGCGGTGCCGTCGGCCAGCACCTCATAGCTGTAGAGGGCGGCCTCCTCCGCCGACACCGTACCGATGCCGCTCAGAACCAGGCAAAGCACTACCCATAACGCTGTCAGTTTTTTCATCCGAATCATCCTTTCCGTTTTCGGGTTTCACCTCTTATACAGCACACAGGAAGAAAAATCCTTATACAAAAACAGACGGGCAAATGCGTGTTGTACTTAACGGAGAATTTGAAACTTTCCCATTATCGTAGGGCGGGGG